>JAIYCF010000144.1 GCA_027488165.1 Streptomycetaceae bacterium | reverse complement strand
CATCATCGCCGGTTTTACTGATGGTTCCGGCAAGTACGCGCGATGTAACCATGCCACGGGATAGGCGAAGTAAAAGTTCAGGTGTTGCACCAATTAAACCGTCGACTGCAAAGATCCAAGTCGAAGGATATTCCGAACTTAAATTGCGCAGAATTTTTCGTGGATCAATTGTGCGATGAGAATTAACTTTTAGATCGCGAGCAAGTACAACTTTTTCAAGTTTTGTGCTTTCAATTTCTTTTATCGCTTGGGCAACGCGAAGCTGCCATTCGGCAGGGCTGATTGATCCATCGCCCCAGTTGTATTCAGCATCTTCGAGATATTGAGCGCTCTCAAATAACTTTGGTTGTGCTTGATCGCCGATCCAAGTAATCCAAGAGCTGCCATTTCGCATTCCAACAATTACTTTAGGAATTACAAGAACAGATTCTGCGTTCTGATCAAATGAGAAAGAGGTAAAGAGAATTGGGCCGGTGCCACTTGTGTGTACCGAGTCAGAGATTGCTAACTTTTCTAACTGTTGATGCCACCAAGTGCGCGCATCGTTAAATCGATTTGGGCCTGAAACTGTTGTTGTTGCATACGATCCCCAGCCAACTAAGCCATCGCCGCCGCGAACCCAAGAAACCGGTGCGCTATCTGGCAGAAGTTCAAGAAGTGGCAGGTGCTCGCCAAGGCGTGCAGTAGTTACGGGGATTAAGGGCGCCACAAGAATTAAATCTATCGGTTTTAATCGACCCATTAAATTTAAAAGTTGTGGAAGTACCCAAACGTGCGAGAGACTTTGCCCATGTCGCGCGCAAATATGGATAAAAACCCAGATGAAGTCGCCGCAATGTTCGATGGCGTGGCCAAGCGCTATGACCTAGTTAATGATCTGCTCAGCCTGGGTCGGACCAAGGCTTGGCGCCGAGCAACCACTGCGATCATCGCCCCGACGCCTGGGATGAAGATCCTGGACTTGGCCGCAGGCACGGGATCTAGCTCAGAACCCCTGGCTGCTGCCGGCGCCGATGTGATTCCAGCCGATTTCTCTGAAGGAATGCTGGCTGCGGGGCGAAAAGCCCGTCCCCACCTGCCCTTCACCTTCGCCGATGCCTTAAATCTGCCCTTCGCCGACGGGGAATTCGACGTTGTGACCATCTCTTTCGGGCTTCGCAATACCTCTGATGTTGATAAAGCCCTCCGGGAAGCCCTACGAGTAACCAAAAAGGGCGGCAGGATCGTCATAGCCGAGTTTTCCAGCCCAACCTGGGCGCCATTTCGAAAGCTTTATACCAATTACTTAATGCGCGCTCTGCCGGCTATCGCCAAGAAGACCTCATCCAACCCAGATGCCTATATTTACCTGGCTGAATCGATCCGGGCCTGGCCAAACCAGCAGGCGCTCGCCGCCAAGATCGAGGCCGCCGGATGGAGCCAAGTCGGCTGGCAGAACTTAACTTTTGGGGTTGTTGCAGTTCACAGAGGCGTAAAGGCGTAACGGTCACGACCACCCCCGTGGCCACCTTAGGATTTCGCTTGTGATCGGTAACCCATATGTTCCAATTCTGGCGATTGCCGCCGTTGGCTTTGGGTTCGCAATTTTCTCTCTCGCCGCAGCCGCTTTAACAGGACCTGCTCGTTACAACCGCGCGAAGTTAGAAGCGTACGAGTGCGGAATCGAACCTTCACCACAAGCTGCACAAGGTGGACGTTTTCCAGTCAAATACTTTTTAACTGCGATGCTCTTTATCATCTTTGATATTGAAATCGTTTTCTTATATCCATGGGCTGTTACCTTCGATCAACTCGGGCTATTCGGTTTAGTCGAAATGGCGATCTTTATCGGAACAGTCTTCGTTGCATTTGCATATGTCTGGCGTCGCGGAGGCCTCGAGTGGGATTAGAAGAGAAGTTACCTAGCGGAATTGTTTTAACCTCAGTTGAAAAACTTGCAGGCTACATGCGTAAAAATTCACTTTGGCCAGCAACTTTCGGTTTGGCATGTTGTGCAATTGAGATGATGGCAGCAGGTGCAGGTCGTTACGATCTCGCACGTTTTGGTATGGAAGTTTTCCGCGCATCCCCACGTCAAGCAGATTTGATGATCGTTGCAGGACGCGTTTCAAACAAGATGGCTCCAGTGCTTCGCCAGATTTATGATCAAATGGCAGCGCCAAAGTGGGTTATCGCAATGGGCGCATGTGCATCATCTGGTGGAATGTTTAACAACTATGCAATCGTGCAAGGCGTTGACCACGTAGTACCAGTTGATATTTATCTGCCAGGTTGTCCACCACGTCCTGAAATGTTGATGGATGCAATTCTTAAATTGCACGATCAGATTTACGACGAAAAACTCGGACCTAACCGCGAAAAAGTTATTAAGGAAGTTGAAGCGGCAGCAATGGCTGCAGTACCAACCCATCAGTTGAAGGGGTTGCTCGCTTAAATGTCTGACGATAAGCACGGAATGTTTGGTGCTGCCGGCACGGGGGATACCTCGGGTTACGGTGGGCTAGTACGCGCAGCTGCAACGCCTGGATCTTCACAGCGCCCATTTGGTGGCTATTTCGATCAGGTTGCTGATGATCTAGAGCGTGCATATCCAGATTTCGCAGATGCAATAGAACGCGTAGTTGTTGATCGCGGCGAGCTAACGCTGCACATCAAGCGCGAGCGTTTAGTTGAAGTCGCACTTATTTTGCGCGATAAATTGAAATTTGAAATGTCGATGGGTGTATCTGGTGTGCACTATCCAGAAGATACCAACCGCGAACTACATGCGGTTTATCACCTGTTATCAGTTACAAATAACCAACGTATTCGTTTAGAAGTTTCAGTGCCGGATGTTGATCCACATATTCCTTCACTTGTTGAAGTTTGGGCTGGATCTAACTGGAACGAACGCGAGACATACGACATGTTCGGAATCATCTTTGATGGCCATCCAGGACTCACTCGCATTTTGATGCCAGATGATTGGCAAGGACATCCGCAACGTAAGGATTACGCACTTGGCGGAATCGGCGTTGAATACAAGGGCGCTGTTACACCACCTCCATCAGATCGGAGGTCTTACAAGTGAGCACTTACGCAGATCCATATGCATCATCACGTGAAACCACCGAAGGCACAGTTTTCTCTGTAACCGGTGGCGATTGGGATTCACTCGTAACTGAAATTGGTCAGGCGAAAGAAGAACGCGTTGTTGTAAATATGGGTCCACAGCACCCATCAACACACGGCGTACTCCGTTTGGTTCTAGAACT
>JAIYCF010000005.1 GCA_027488165.1 Streptomycetaceae bacterium | reverse complement strand
GACTACGTCTGCAGGTGTTGGGAAAATCTTCTTCTCTGGATCATCGTGAAGAAGTACGCCTTCTGCCTTCTTAAGTGCTGCTTGCGCGGCCTTACGTGTGATTACCTTTGAAAATGTAGCGTGAACAGTTAGCGAGTGAGTAGTAATAACTGGAACACGAACACAAGTGACGGCAACCTTCAGTTTTGGCATCCCCAGAATCTTGCGTGATTCGTTGCGCACCTTAAGTTCTTCAGATGAATATCCATCTTCCTTTAGCGAACCCGCCCAAGGAATAACGTTCATGGCAAGTGGAGCAGGAAATGGACCAAGATCTTTAATTGCAGTGCGAAGATCTCCCGCAACATCGCCTAAGCCTTTACCAGCAACTCTTGAAATCTGATCGTGAAGCGAATCGATTCCGGGTTGACCGGCTCCTGATGCGGCTTGGTAAGAAGAGACAACTAGCTCCTTTAATCCAAACTTCTTATTGAGCGCACCCATGGCAACGATCATAGAAAGTGTTGTGCAATTTGGATTAGAGATAATTCCCTTAGGACGCTTCTTTATATCTTTTGGATTAACTTCCGGCACGACCAAAGGCACTTTCTTATCCATACGGAATGCACCTGAGTTATCTACAACAACTGCGCCACGAGCTGCTGCAATTGGCGCCCATTCGGCAGAGATCTCATCTGGCACATCGAACATTGCAATATCGATGCCGTCGAATGCTTCAGGTGAGAGAGCAACAACTGTTAACTCTTCACCGCGGCAGATCAACTTCTTGCCGGCGCTCCGAGCCGATGCGATCAAACGGATTTCACCGTACACGTTCTTGCGCTTACTTAAGATGTCGAGCATTACAGTGCCGACAGCACCAGTTGCTCCGACTACTGCAAGTGAAGGAAGTTTCTTCTCGGTCTTAACCTTCTTGGAAACTTTCTTTGGAGACTTGCTATTAACAACTTTCTTGGCATCAATTTTCTTAGTCATCGCCCGGTTCCTCCATATACAACTGCTTCTATTTGGTCCGCATCCAAACCGAATGCGGTGTGTGCTGCGCGAACGCCCTTTTCTAGGTCACTTTCGCGGCAAATAATCGAAATACGGATTTCAGACGTTGAAATCATTTCAATATTTAGCCCTGATTCGGCCATTGCTGCGAAGAAAGTTGCAGTCACACCTGGGTGTGAGCGCATTCCCGCACCAACTAGTGAGAGCTTGCCAATTGAATCGTCGTATTGAATTGAGGCAAAGCCAACTTCACCTTGAATGCGCTTCAAGATTGCAGTTGCATTTGCGCCTTCAGCTTTTGGAACAGTAAATGAAATATCGGTAAGTCCAGTCGCAGCAGCAGAAACATTTTGAACTATCATGTCGATATTGATATCGGCATCAGCAATTGCCTGGAAGATGCGGGCAGCAACACCTGTTCGATCTGGAACGCCAACGATTGTTACCTTAGCTTCGGATTTATCGTGTGCGATACCCGAGATGATTGCTTGTTCCATGTTTCCTCCTTCAGGATGGTTTTCAACCACCCAGGTTCCTTCGTTTGGTGAAAAAGATGAACGGACGTGAATTGGTAAGTTAAAGCGACGTGCGTATTCAACGCAACGCAAGTGCAGAACTTTTGCGCCAGCTGCAGCAAGTTCAAGCATTTCTTCATATGTGACAGTCTTTAATTTGCGCGCTGCTGGAACAACGCGTGGATCAGAACTAAAGACTCCATCAACATCTGTATAAATTTCACAGACATCGGCATCGAGCGCTGCGGCAAGTGCCACGGCAGTTGTATCTGAACCACCGCGACCAAGGGTTGTGATGTCCTTGGTATCTTGCGAAATTCCTTGGAAGCCAGCAACGATTGCAATTGCACCGTCTGCGAGCGCTTCTTGAATTCTTCCCGGTGTCACATCAATGATGCGTGCGCGACCATGTGCTGAATCTGTAATAACGCCAGCTTGTGAACCAGTGAATGAACGCGCTTCGTGGCCTAAATTTGAAATTGCCATTGCAAGAAGCGCCATAGAAATTCGCTCGCCTGCAGTTAGCAACATATCTAATTCGCGTCCGCCCGGAATCGGGGTAACTGCATTGGCTAGATCAATTAACTCGTCAGTGGTATCGCCCATTGCGCTAACGACAACAACGACCTGGTTGCCATCTTTCTTCGCCGCCACAATGCGGGCAGCCACGCGTTTCATGCCCTCGGCATCGGCTACGGAGGATCCGCCATATTTCTGAACAATGAGTCCCATGGCTCAATAGTGAAGGAAAAAACCTGGTCTTTCCACCCGATTTGGGATTATCTCAATTAATGAGACAGAGATACGTTCAGATAGTGAGACAACTAGCCTTCTACGTTACGGCGGCCTTCAAATGCGCGTCCCAGGGTTACCTCATCCGCATATTCGAGATCTCCGCCGACCGGTAGGCCGCTCGCTAATCGAGAGACGTTGATACCAAGCGGCTTAATCAAGCGAGCCAAATAAGTAGCCGTTGCCTCGCCCTCGAGGTTCGGGTCGGTGGCCAAGATGACTTCGGTGATATTTGAATCAGATAAACGAACCATTAGCTCGCGGATACGAAGTTGGTCAGGGCCAATTCCATCGATCGGGCTAATGGCGCCACCTAGCACGTGATACTTGCCGCGGAATTCGCGAGTGCGTTCGATTGCAATTACATCTTTACTTTCTTCAACCACACAAATCTGTGCAGGATCTCGACGTGGATCGCGGCAGATGCGGCATTCAGTTTCTTCTGAGACGTTGCCACATTGGTTGCAGAATTTAACGCGCTCTTTAACGGTGCGAATTGCATCGACTAGTGCAAGGGCGGCATCACCATCGGTCTGCAAAATATGGAAAGCAATTCGTTGCGCACTCTTTGGTCCGATACCAGG
>JAIYCF010000138.1 GCA_027488165.1 Streptomycetaceae bacterium | reverse complement strand
TTACTTATCTGTAAGGCGAGTTTAAATTTAGTCTCGGCAAGTGGACCCATAATGAGTCCGATAATCAATGGAGTAGTTGGAATTCCAAATCTTCTAAAGAAGTATCCAAGCGCGCCAACCGCCAAGGCTATTTGTAAATCGAATGTGGATGCATTTAGAGCGTATGCCCCAAAAAGCGCCAAAGTGGTGATGCCACCGTAAAGATATGGCCTTGGAATTTTGAGAAGTTTTACCCAGAATTTAATCAGCGGAAGATTGAGTAGCAACAAGAGGGCGTTGCCAATAAATAAACTTGCGATCAATCCCCAAACAATTATTGGCTCTGTTGCAAATAGCATCGGGCCTGGCTGAATGTTGTAGAGCTGAAATGCCACAAGCACAATTGCTGCAGTAGCCGAGGTAGGTAATCCAAGAGCAAGAAGTGGAACTAGTGCGCCCGCAGCGTTTGCATTGTTTGCCGCTTCTGGACCAGCTACGCCTTCAATCGCACCGTGGCCAAACTCGTCTTTATGCTTTGAAAGTTTCTTTTCAGTCGCATAACTTAAAAATGTTGGTACTTCCGAACCTCCAGCAGGAATAACTCCTAGCGGGAATCCGATCGCTGTTCCGCGTAACCAAGGTCGCCATGAGCGCTTAAGGTCGCTCTTAGACATCCAAGTTTTATCGTTAACCGGAATCACTGCCCATTCATTAACTTTAAATCTGCTTGCTAGATAGAGAACTTCACCCAGAGCGAAGATCGCCACAATTACGGTGACTGTTTCAATTCCATCGATTGCATTGACGTTGCCAAAAGTTAAGCGAAGTGCGCCCGACTGTAGATCTGCACCAACTAGGCCGATTACTAGCCCAACTGCAAGTGACATTAAGCCGCGAATTAAAGATTGTCCTAAAAGGGTTCCGACGGTTGCAAATGCCAGAATCATTAGCGAGAGATAACCAGCAGGCTGAATCTTGACCGCAACATCTGCGAGTACAGGTGCGCCAAAGGCGAGCAAGAGAGTTGCAATTGTTCCGGCTACGAAAGATCCGATTGCGGCGGTAGCAAGAGCTGCGCCGGCGCGACCGGCCTTAGCCATTTTATTTCCCTCAAGCGCTGTGATTACAGATCCGCTTTCGCCAGGGGTATTTAGAAGAATAGAAGTTGTAGATCCGCCATACATCGCACCGTAATAAATTGATGCAAACATAATGAGCGCAGATGCTGGTTCTACAGACATTGTTATTGGTAGAAGAAGGGCAATTGCTAGCGCAGGCCCGATGCCTGGAAGAACTCCTACGAGGGTTCCGAGAAAAGTTCCGGCTAGGCCGTACATCAAATTAGTTGCAGTGAAAGCTGTCGCAAAACCATCAAGGAGCAAATTTAGGCTGTTCATAAATTAGGCCCCTGACCCAAAGAGATCTTCGAATACTCCTTGAGGTAAGCGAATATTCAAACCTTTAGTAAATGCAATATAAGAAATTAGAGCGAATGCGATGGCGATTCCGAGATCTTTAACGATACGGCGCGCACCAAATGCGTAAGCAACCAGATAGAAGGAGAAGGCTGCGGCAACAACGTAGCCAAGTTTTTCAAGCAAAATAACGTGACCTGCAATACCTGCAACTACCAGTGACATAGTTTTGAAATCTGCAGGAACGAATTGATCGCCGGGTTCAGTACCTTCTGGAACAGCAAGATTTCCGCGAAGAATTGTGAAGATCAAGCTAGCGGAAACAACAATTAAAAATACTCCTACAAAATATGGAAACGCTCTAGGACTAACGACAGCGGTACCTTCTGGTACTTCCATCTTAAAAATATCGTAGAGAACAAAAAAACCAAGCAGGAGAAGGGAGCCCGCGAATACGAGCTCCCCCCTTCCTGCCTGGCCGACTCTTTTCATTTAGAGATTAGAGCCCGATATCTTTGATAACGCCGTTAACAACAGGGATTTCTTTGTTGAGGAACGCTGTGTAAGCATCTCCTGCAGCAAATTCGTCATCCCAGTCATTGGCCTTAAGTGTGGACTTCCAAGTTGGAGTTCCGTGCAGAGCATCCATGACCTTGAGCCAGTTGAGCTTCTCTGCTGCAGTTAGATCAGGTGGAACCATAATTCCACGCCAGTTACCGTAGTAGAGGTTTACGCCCTGCTCGATGAATGTCTTACCTTTGAAGCCCTTTAGGCGCTTCTGTGAAGAGACGCCAAGTACGCGCAACTTTCCAGATTCAACGAATGGCTTGAATTCTGTTGATCCTGAGATTCCTGCAGCTACTCCACCAGCTAGCAACTGTGCTGCTACTGATGTTCCGCCTGAAAGAACTACATAGTTGAGCTTAGAGATAGGAATGTTCTTCTCTTTTGCAAGAAGACCCATGATCTGATGGTCAACTCCGCCAGCATTTCCACCGACGACAGCAACGTTCTTTCCGTTTGCGCTGATGTCATCAAGAAGATCGTTCAAAGATCTGTACTTTGAAGAAGTTGGAACAACGATTGCGTTGTATTCGCGCATAATCTTCGCTACTGGGAATGAATCCATTAGGTTTAGCTTAGATTTTGTTGTTGCCATTCCACCGACCATGGCGATACCAGTGATCAGAGCAGCGTTGGGTTTCCCCTTGATTTCTTGGAAAGCTGCAAGTCCAACAGTTCCACCGGCACCCGCCTTGTAGACCATTGAATGTGCATCTGTCATTAGACCTTCAGTCTTTAGGGCCTTTGAAACAACGTCTGCAGTTAATGAATATCCGCCTGGGTTGCCAGGAATTGTCCAATCAATTGTCTTGAGTGGCTTTAGATCTGAGTACCACCAGTGGAGTCCACCAGCGAGTGTTCCAGTTGTAATTTTTGTGCAAGTTAAGTTTGTTCCGTTTACGCCACGACCTTTTGCTTCACGGCCGGCCTTCACGCAAGCATCTCCCGCATTTGCAATATTTGCAGGTTTAAGCGAAGCGTTTGCTGTTGGAGCTACAGCTCCAACCAGTGAAAGCGCCAATGATGCAACAAGTGCACCGGCAAATTTCTTTTTCAACATCAAGACTCTCCTTTAAGAGTTAGCCCACGAGGGATGGGATTTGAGAAAGGCTATGCGCTAGTTAGTGGTAGGTAAAGCAATTTTGATAACGTTTTGACCATAATTTGTGAGGTCAGACACTCGCTCTCGAAATTTGAGCGTTAGGAAAGCAGGTCTGAAACTTCAACGCCAAGGGAAGCAAGTTTTGCTCGTCCCCCATCTGGCGCGGTCAGAACAAATGGCTTTCCATCTGGCAAAAGTGCATATGAATGCTCGAAGTGCGCACCACGAGATTTATCTTGCGAAACAACAGTCCAATCATCGCCCAAAACTTTTGTCTTATGAGTTCCGCGAGTAATCATCGGTTCGATGGCGAGTGCCATCCCAACAATTAGCTCGGGGCCGTTTCCACCTTTTCCAAAGTTTAAAACATGCGGCTCTTGATGCATCTCAGTGCCGATACCGTGCCCACCGTACTCCTGCAAGATTCCGTACTTACCTTGCGAATCAATATAACTTTCAATAGCGGCGCTGATATCAGTTAGGCGACCACCAACTTTGCCCGCAGCTATTCCGCGCCACATTGATTCTTCACAAACATCCATTAGTTTTTGATCTTGTAAGTTGACGGTACCAACACCGACTGAGAAAGCCGCATCTCCATGCCAACCATCAACAATTGCACCGCAATCAATTGAGACTAGATCTCCATCGTTAATAATGCGATCGCCAGGGATACCGTGAACGATTTCTTCATTAACAGAAACGCAGATCGTTGCGGGAAAACCGTGATAGTTAAGGAAGTTAGGAGTCGCACCATTTCGCTTAATGCAGGCAGCTGCAACCGCATCGAGCGCACTGGTTGTCATTCCGGGCTTAATAGCGGAACGTATCGCTTGATGAATCTCGGCGACCACTAAACCGGCACGGCGCATAACCTTTAGCTGTTCAAGGGTCTTTATCTGGATCGCCATGAGATAACTTTAATTAGGATAAGCGACCGAGCGCGGTAATTGCATGCTCGGTAATTTCAGCAACGGTTCCGACTGCTGGAATTGTGATTAAAAGGCCCTCTGAGCGATAGAACGAGATAATTGGTGCGGTCTGCTCCTCGTAAACCTCAAGGCGTCGCGCAATAACCTCTTCTTTATCGTCTTCACGTTGATAAAGATCTGTGCCGCTGCAAGAAGAGCAGTTGGTGGCTCCTGCCTCATTGGATGCACCGCATCCACGACAGGTGCGACGAGAAGATAGACGTTTGATGATTTCACCTGCCGCGATTGAAAGTTCGAGCGCTGCTTGCAAGGGAGTCTTGGCTTCTGCAAGAAATGCGCGAAGTACTTCAGCTTGTGCAACGTTGCGCGGATAACCATCTAGGAGAAAGCCGTTGGCAACATCTCCATGGGTTAAACGATCTTTAACCATATCGTTGGTAATTGAATCAGGAACGAGTTCGCCGCGATCCATAAATGCTTTTGCTTGATTTCCTAAATCAGTTCCAGCTTTCAAATTAGCGCGGAAGATATCGCCAGTAGAAATATGTGGAATTGAATAGTGTGCAGATAGGAATTGAGCTTGTGTTCCTTTTCCAGCACCTGGTGGTCCAACCAGGATTAAACGCATTAGCGCAAGAACCCCTCATATGAACGCTGCTGCAACTGGCTTTCGATCTGCTTTGCAGTATCGAGACCAACGCCAACAACGATCAGGATCGCGGTTCCGCCGAATGGGAAGTTCTGAGTTGCACCGAAGACGATAAGTGCACCGATTGGAATAATCGCAACGAGTGCAAGGTATAGCGAACCTGGCGCTGTAATACGTGAGAGAACGTATTGCAAGTATTCAGAAGTTGGGCGACCGGCACGGATGCCTGGAATAAATCCGCCGTACTTCTTCATATTGTCAGCAACTTCATCTGGATTAAAGGTAATCGCTACATAGAAGTATGTGAAGAAGATAATTAGCGCAGAGTACGCAGTTACATAAAAGACGTTATCGCCATTTACGAGGTTACGAGAAACCCATACTGCCCATGCTGCTTGGCTATTGGTGAAGTTAACGATCAAAGATGGAATGTAGAGAAGTGATGAAGCGAAGATAACCGGAATAACACCAGCCTGGTTCACCTTGATTGGAATATAGGTGCTTGTTCCGCCGTAAGCCTGACGACCAACCATGCGCTTTGCATACTGCACAGGAATACGTCGTTGCGCTTGTTCAACGAATACAACCGCTGCAACAACTGCGATTCCGACCGCTAGAACAACGAGGAATGCGAAGAGACCCTTTTGAACACGGATGCTCCAAAGTTGGCCAGGGAAGCTTGCTGCGATAGATGTGAAGATCAAGATAGACATACCGTTACCGATACCGCGATCAGTGATGAGCTCGCCGAGCCACATGATTACTGAAGTTCCGGCAGTCATAACGATGATCATCGTTGCAATGCGCTGCCATGAAGTATCAGGAATGATCGCTTCGTTACAGCCTGAGATCAAACGACCTGGTGTACGAGCAACTGCAACCAAACCTGTTGATTGAAGAACTGCTAAACCAATTGTTAGATAACGGGTGTACTGAGTTAACTTAGCTGTTCCAGATTGTCCCTCTTTCTTAAGAGTTTCAAAGCGTGGAATAACAACTGTAAGAAGTTGAATAATGATCGAGCTGGTGATGTAAGGCATGATGCCGAGTGCAAAGACAGAGAGCTGAATTAGCGCTCCACCAGAGAACAAGTTGATCAAACCAAAGAGGCCACCTGTTTGAACTTGGTCAAGACATGTCTGAACTGCTGTGTATGAAACGCCAGGAGTTGGGACGACTGAACCGAAGCGGAACAGAGCCATGATTGAAAGAGTGAAGAAGATCTTCTTGCGCAGATCTGGTGTCTTAAAAGCCATTCCAAATGCTGAAAGCATCAATCTTCTCCCTCTATCAAATCAAACTAGCTAAGTATTTTTCTAAGAAACCTTAGAGAACCTTGGTTGAACCACCAGCGGCAGCAATCTTTTCAACTGCTGATGCTGAGAATGCATGTGCTGTTACAGATACCTTGACGGCGATATCGCCATTGCCAAGAACCTTCACAGGCAAGCTATCGCGCACTGCGCCCTTTGCGATTAGATCTGCAACTGTTACATCTCCACCCTTAGGGAAGAGATCGTTAATTGTTGCAACGTTAACTGCTTGGTACTCAATACGTGCTGGGTTCTTAAAGCCACGAAGCTTAGGCAAACGCATTACCAACGGAAGCTGGCCACCCTCAAAACCTGGGCGAACAGTGTTACGTGCATGAGTTCCCTTGCCACCGCGACCGGCGGTCTTACCCTTTGATGCTTCACCGCGACCTTTACGGGTCTTAGCTTTCTTTGCACCTGGGGCTGGACGAAGGTGATGAAGTTTTAGCGTCATCTTTATTCGACCTCCTCAACCTTGATCAAGTGGCGTGCTGCGTACACCATGCCACGAATTTCTGGACGATCTTCTTTGACGACAACATCGTTGATGCGCTTTAGACCAAGTGAACGCAAGGTCTCGCGAATCTCAGGCTTGTTACCGACCTTAGATTTAATTTGAGTTACTTTTAAACGTGGCATTAGGCACCAACTGTCATCTGTGAAGCGCGGATAATTGCTGCAGGTGCAACATCTTCTAGTGGACGACCACGACGAGCAGCGATTGCTGCTGGTGACTCGAGCATCTTTAGTGCAGCAACGGTTGCGTGAACCATGTTGATTGCATTGTTTGATCCGAGTGACTTGGTCAATACATCTGAGATGCCAGCACATTCGAGTACTGCACGAATTGGGCCACCGGCGATAACTCCGGTACCTGGGCTTGCTGGGCGAAGAAGAACTACGCCAGCTGCTGTTTCACCTTGTACTGGGTGAGGAACTGTTCCTTGGATACGTGGGACTACGAAGAATGACTTCTTTGCTTCTTCGACAGCCTTAGCGATCGCTTGTGGAACTTCCTTAGACTTTCCGTAACCAATACCGACTGTGCCATTGCCGTCGCCGACAACTACTAGTGCGGTGAATGAGAAACGACGTCCACCCTTAACAACTTTAGATACACGGTTGATGAAAACAACGCGCTCCATGTATGGAGACTTGTCCTTTTCACGATCGTCGCGACGTTCACGGCGTTCGCCATTTCCGCGGCCACGGCCCTTTTCAGCGCCCTTGTTATCTGGTGCAGTTGCGGTTGTTGGATTTTCAGCCATTAGAACTCCAATCCGTTCTCTCGTGCACTATCAGCAAGTGCTGCGATACGACCTGTGTACTTATTTCCTGCGCGGTCGAATACAACGGTAGAGATACCGGCATCCTTTCCACGCTTTGCAATCAACGCGCCAATTTCGCGAGACTTTGCAGTCTTATCGCCAGTTGACTTGCGAAGAGCTTCTTCCATTGTTGATGCATAAGCCAAAGTCTTACCTTGTGTGTCATCAATGATCTGTACGAAGAGATGACGTGCAGAGCGAGAAACGACTAGACGTGGACGCGCAGGAGTGCCAGAGACCTTCTTGCGGACGCGGAAGTGACGACGGGCGCGAGCATTAGTTGCTGACCCCTTGCGGACTTTTACACCGATTGCCATTACTTCTTACCTGTCTTTCCTTGCTTACGGCGAACAACTTCGCCTGCCAAACGTAGGCCCTTGCCCTTATAAGGATCTGCTTTACGCAGTTTCTTAATCTTGGCTGCAACTTCACCTACGAGCTGCTTATCGATTCCAGAGATGTGCAACTTAGTTGGTGATTCCACCTTGTAAGTGATTCCGTCTGGCGCTGCAAATGGAACTGGGTGGCTATATCCGAGCAAGAATTCGAGATCCTTACCCTTTTCAGCAACACGGTAACCAACACCGACGATGTCGATAGTTAGTGTGTAACCAGTTGTTACACCTGTAACCATGTTAGAGACGAGTGTGCGTGATAGGCCATGAAGTGAACGTGTAGCACGCTCTTCATTTGGACGAGCAACGGTGATAACACCATCTGCTTGTGAAACTTGAATTGGTTCAGCAACGTTTAGTGAGAGTGAACCCTTTGGTCCCTTAACCGAAACGTTCTGACCTGCGATTGAAACTTCAACGCCTGCAGGAACAGCGATTGGCATACGACCGATACGTGACATAACAGGTCCCCTTACCAGACGTAGGCGAGAACTTCTCCACCTACGCCCTTCTGTGCGCACTGCTTGTCAGTTAGTAAACCTGTTGATGTTGAAATGATTGCCACACCAAGTCCACCAAGTACGCGAGGTAGAGCAGTGCTCTTTGCGTATACGCGTAGACCAGGCTTGGAAACACGACGGACACCGGCGATTGAACGCTCGCGGTTTGGTCCGTACTTCAAGCTGATGTTAAGAGTCTTGCCAACTGGAGCATCTGCAATTTCAAAGCTTCCGATGTAACCCTCGCGCTTGAGGATTTCAGCGATGTGCTCTTTCATTTTGGAGTGCGGCATTGACACGGACTCGTGGTGAGCCGAGTTTGCATTGCGAACACGCGTGAGCATGTCTGCAATTGGGTCGGTCATAGTCATTGGCTTATCGCCCTTCTCGTCGCGGTATCCCTAAGGACCTACGTCGTTGTTGTTGTTACCAGGAGCTCTTAGTGATACCTGGAAGTTCGCCAGCATGTGCCATCTCACGGAAGCAAATACGGCATAGGCCGAACTTGCGGTAAACCGAATGAGGACGACCGCAGCGCTGGCAGCGGGTGTAACCACGAACTTTGAACTTCGGGGTTTCGTTGGACTTGTTCTTAAGACCGGTTTTCGCCATGACTTAAGCCTCCTTGAACGGGAAGCCCAGGTGCTTTAGTAGCGCCCGACCTTCAGCATCGTTTGCAGCAGTTGTAACCAAAGTGATATCCATACCACGCTGGCGATCTACTGAGTCTGGATTGATTTCGTGGAACATAACCTGCTCGGTTAGACCGAAGGTGTAGTTTCCATTTCCATCAAATTGCTTTGGGGATAAACCACGGAAGTCACGGATACGTGGCAAAGCCAGTGTCAGTAGACGATCTAGGAATTCCCACATGCGGTCACCGCGAAGTGTTACGTGTGCACCAATTGGCATACCTTCACGAAGCTTGAACTGTGCAATAGAAAGACGGGCCTTAGTTACCTGTGGCTTTTGTCCGGTGATCGCAGTTAGATCGCGGATTGCACCTTCGATTAACTTCGAGTCACGAGCAGCTTCGCCAACACCCATGTTCACAACGATCTTGGTTAGACCTGGAACCTGCATTGCATTTGCAAACTTGAACTCAGTCGTAAGCGCAGGAACAATTTCCTCGCGGTACTGAGTCTTTAGACGTGGAATTACTTTGACATCAGCAGACATTAGATGTCCTTTCCGGTACTACGGGCAAC
>JAIYCF010000033.1 GCA_027488165.1 Streptomycetaceae bacterium | reverse complement strand
GTCTCAACTGTTGGCTTGGTAAATGGAATTGAAAAGCTTATGGATGAAGGAATCAACTGCACCTTGGCTGTTTCCTTGCACACCCCAGATGATGAACTCCGCGATTCGTTGGTTCCAATTAACTCCCGCTTTAAAGTGCGCGAAGTTTTGGCGGCAGCTGATGATTATGAAAAGAAGACCGGGCGCCGCTATTCAATCGAGTATGCGCTAATCCGTGACATTAACGATCAATCCTGGCGCGCAGATTTATTGGGACGTTTGCTAAAGAGCCGCAACGCCCACGTGAACCTGATTCCACTTAACCCAACCCCCGGATCGAAATGGACCGCATCGCGCCGCGAAGATGAAGAAGAGTTTGTGAGAATCCTGGAAAACTATGGGGTCCCTGTAACCGTGCGCGATACGCGTGGGCGCGAGATAGATGGCGCCTGCGGACAGTTGGCAGCAGCCGAAAAGAGTAAATAGACTCCCAGTCATGAGTACAAATGGCATGACTATCCAAGAGTTGTCCGCAGTTTATGAATCTTCCACCCAGTACTTTTTAAATCTGGCACGTGGAGTAATGGCTGATCAATTAGATGTTAAAGATCCCGAAGGTTGGTCTGCTCGTCAGATTATTCACCACTTAGCGGATTCTGAAGCACAATCTTATGCACGTCTGCGTCGCCTAGTTGCCGAACCAGAAGGTTCTGTCATTCAAGGTTATGACGAAAATCTTTGGGCAACAGCGCCACAACTTGGATACGAGAGTGCGCCGGTTGAAAATTCCATCGCCGTCTTTGCTGCGGTTCGCGCCAGCTCACTAGATGTAATTAAGCGCTTGCAAGAATCTGATCTAGAAAAATCCGGAGTTCATACGGAATCTGGGCATTACACAATTGCTAAATGGCTAGAAGGTTATTCAAAACATCCAGTTGATCACGGTGATCAACTGATTCGCGCAGTAAAGGGGCAGAACTAAGATGAAGAAGTTGCAGAACTTTGTAAATGGAAAGTTAGTTGACTCGTCTTCAGGTGAGACAACTACGCTGATTAACCCAGCAACTGGCCAAGCATTTGCGACCGCTCCTAATTCAAACGCTGCTGATGTTGATAAGGCAATGTCGGCTGCTGCTAACGCCTTCACCGAATGGCGCGATTCAACCCCATCTGAGCGCCAACGTGCGCTACTTAAGATCGCCGATGCCATCGAATCACGTGCCGATGAAATCATCGCTATTGAATCTGAAAACTGCGGAAAGCCAATGGGTCTTACGGCTTCAGAAGAAGTCCCACCAATGATTGATCAAATTCGTTTCTTTGCTGGTGCTGCCCGCAACCTAGAAGGTAAATCTGCTGGCGAATATATGAAGGGTATGACCTCATTTATCCGTCGCGAGCCTGTCGGCGTTTGCGGACAAGTAACTCCTTGGAACTATCCAATGATGATGGCCGTTTGGAAATGGGCCCCCGCAATTGCTGCTGGAAATACTGTTGTCTTAAAGCCAAGCGATACAACTCCTGCATCTACAGTCTTTATGGCTGAGATCATGGGCGAATTTTTGCCAGATGGCGTTATAAATGTAATTTGCGGAGAACGTGAAACTGGAAAAGCAGTTGTTGAACATGCAACACCAGCAATGGTTTCAATTACTGGTTCAGTGCGCGCAGGTATGGAAGTTGCCGGAAGTGCAGCCAAGCAGTTAAAGCGCGTTCACCTTGAACTAGGCGGCAAGGCACCGGTTGTTGTCTTCAATGATGCAAATCTCGAAGCAGCTGCTGCAGCAATCGCCCTCGCTGGTTTCTTTAACTCAGGTCAAGATTGCACCGCAGCAACTCGCGTCTTGGTTCAAGAGGGCGTTTATGAAGAGATGGTCAAACTTCTTGCTAACCAGGCAACCAACGAGATCGCAGTTGGTATGCCGAATGAAGATGTCCTCGTTGGCCCAGTAAATAACGCCGCGCAATTCGAACGCGTTAAAGGTTTCCTAGATCGCGTGCCATCACATGCGCGCGTGGCTGCGGGCGGGTCAGCCCTAGATCGCGCTGGCTATTTCATCGCACCGACAGTGATTGCAGATCTGCGCCAGCAGGATGAGCACATCCAATCTGAAATCTTCGGACCGGTCATTACTATCCAGAAGTTTAAGGATGAGACAGAGGCGGTTGCGCTTGCTAATGGCGTCGAGTACGGACTGGCTTCATCTGTTTGGACCAAGGATCACGGCACCGCGATGCGAATGGCCAAAGCCTTTGACTTCGGATGCGTCTGGATCAATACCCACATCCCGATCGTTGCCGAGATGCCTCACGGCGGTTTCAAACGCTCTGGCTATGGCAAGGATCTTTCAGCCTACGGCTTTGAGGATTACACCCGTATCAAGCACGTCATGACCAACCTAAACGGGTAAAAATCTCAGCAAATTTCCGCTAAATCACAGTGAAATTGTTTGGCGTGCAGGGCAAATCGGTTACATAATGATCCCTGCACAACCGTCCCTTGTTCCGGAAAATCAAAAAGGAGCCCATCAACATGGCTAAGAAGTCACCTCTATCACCAGAAGCACGTTCAATTATTAACGCACGTGTTTCACGTCGCGCAGTTCTCGCAGGTATCGGTGGCGTTGGCGCTGCTGGTGCGCTCGCTGCATGTGGTTCAGGCGGAGATTCTGCTGCATCAGGTGAATTAGTTCGTTGGGGCAACTGGCCTCTCTACTTAGATTTCGATGAAGAAAATAAGACATACCCAACTCTCGATAAGTTCACTGAAGCAACTGGAATTGCAACAAAGTATTTTGAAGATTACAACGACAACGATGAGTTCTACGGAAAAGTTCAGGCTCAGTTAAAGCTAAATGAAGATATTGGTTACGACCTTGTCAGCCCAACCGACTGGATGGCAGCGCGTTGGATTCGTCTTGGTTATGCACAAAAGTTTGATGCTGCAAATATTCCAAACAAATCAAATATTCTCGACACTCTTGCATCACCTTCATATGATCCGAACCGCGAATCAACTCTTACCTGGCAAGGCATCATGGGCGGTTTCGGTTGGAATACAGAAAAGAATCCAAAGGGTATTCGCACATTAGACGACCTCTTTGCTCCAGCTAATAAGGGCAAGATTGTTGTTCTTTCAGAACTTCGCGACACCATTGGAATCATCTTGCTAGCGCAAGGTGCAGATCCTGCAACTGTTACTGAAGATCAGTACATGAACGCTGTTGATTTCATGGCTGGCAAGATTTCAGATGGCTGGATCCGCGGCGTTAAGGGTAATGAATACGCAGAAGATCTGACATCAGGCGATGCAACAGCAGTTATCGGCTGGTCAGGAGATATGTTTATCTTGGCTTCGGAAAATGAAGGCAAGTTTGACTTCACAATTCCTGAATCAGGCGGAACTATTTCAGGTGACAATCTCTTGATCCCATCAACTGCAACACCAGAAGCTAAGGCGAGTGCAGAGAAGTTGATTAACTGGTACTACGACCCAGCGATTGCAGCAGAAGTTGCTGCATACGTTAACTACGTAACTCCAGTTAAGGGCGCTCAAGCTGAGATGGAAAAAATTGATCCAGAGCTAGCGAAGAGCGAATACATCTTCCCAACTGAAGCAACTATGAAGAACCTCAGCGTTTTCCGCTCGCTAACACCAACAGAAGAAACTGCTTGGACTGAAGCGTTCCAGAAGGCCGCCGGCAACTAAGTGTCATTTGACGCTAGTTCGGCGCGAGGGGATTTAATACTTACTCGAATCACCAAAGAGTATGGTGATTTCAAGGCGGTAGATGATCTTTCGCTTACCATCCCTAAAGGTTCATTCTTTGCACTACTTGGACCTTCAGGGTGCGGTAAGACAACAACATTGCGCATGATCGCAGGACTTGAAGAGCCAACGATCGGAAGCATTCACCTAGGTGAAACTGATATCACTACAACAAAGCCGTATCAGCGTCCGATCAACACCGTTTTTCAGAACTACGCGTTATTTCCACATCTAACCATCTTTGAAAATATCGCTTTTGGCCTGCGCCGTCGCGGTATTAAAGATGTAGATGCCGAAGTTAATAAGGTTCTAAATCTCGTTGAACTTCCTCATCTAGCAGGTCGCAAGCCCACCCAACTATCAGGTGGGCAGCAGCAGCGAATCGCACTTGCTCGCGCGATCGTTAACCGCCCCGCTCTTCTACTTCTTGATGAACCGCTTGGCGCGCTCGATCTTAAATTGCGCCGTCAGATGCAGATTGAACTTAAATGGATTCAGAAAGAAGTTGGTTTAACTTTCGTTCACGTTACCCACGATCAGGAAGAAGCCATGACTATGGCCGACACCATCGCGGTAATGAATGAAGGAAAGATTGAACAGATGGGATCTCCTGCAGATCTCTATGACAATCCAGAGACAGCATTTGTGGCTAACTTCCTTGGCCAATCAAACCTAATTAAGGGAACGATCACCGGAAACGATGGCGACTCCATCATTGCCGATCTTTACGGACAGAAGATTTCACTTCCAAAGAACCGTTCGCATGCAGTTGATAACTCAATGTATGCAGGTATTCGCCCTGAAAAATTCCGAATCTCGTTACTAGATACTCCTGTCTCAGGAAACGTTTTAACAGGCGGCCGCATCGAAGATGTTTCATATATCGGTGTATCAACCCAATACCAAGTCGAAATGCCTTGGGGACAAGAGCTAATGGTCTTTGAACAAAATGACGATGGTGTCGCCCCATTTAATAAAGGCGATGCTGTAAACATTTCATGGGCGCCAGTATTTACATTTGCTCTACGCGGTGATGAAGACATTACTGCTGGATCTGAAGTAACCCCTGAAGATCTAGACGAAGAGTAAGTCGCAACTTCGATGCAAAAGATCAGAACTCCTTACCTTCTTCTTTTGCCTGGTTTTGCCTTCCTCTTTACTTTCTTTATCTTGCCGATCGTAAATTTGGCACAAACATCTACCCAGACTCCAATTAGCGGTGGAGATACCGGCCAATACGAGCAAACCTTGCGTTTTCAAAACTATATTGATGCATTCATCGAAAACAGAGAACAGTTTGGGCGCTCATTTGTTTACGCACTTATTGCAACGCTTCTGGCGCTAGCGATCTCGTATCCATTGGCTTACGCAATCGCCTTTAAATCAGGCAAGTACAAGAACCTCTTCTTAGTTTTGGTCATTGCGCCATTCTTCACATCTTTTATTCTTCGCACAGTGGCATGGAAACAGATTCTTGGCGAAGAAGGCTTTGTGGTTCCGACTCTGCGAACCATAGGAATAATTAGCGATAGCACCACCCTGACTTCAACGTCTTTTGCCGTTGTTATGGGTATGACCTATAACTTCTTGCCGTTTATGACTCTTCCGCTCTATGCCTCAATCGATCGCATTGATCCGCGTACGCTTGAGGCATCCGGTGATCTCTACGCAAATGGGTTTACTACATTTCGCAAAGTCACACTGCCGTTATCTATGCCAGGTGTGGTTGCCGGAACGCTACTTACCTTTATTCCAGCAGCTGGTGATTACGTAAATGCAGCGATCTTGGGAAGCCCTAATACCAAGATGATTGGTAACGTCATTGAATCTCGATACTTCAGAATCGTTGATTACCCAACTGCCGCCGCACTTTCCTTTACTTTGATGGCAGCGATCTTGATTTTGGTAACTCTCTACATTCGTAAGGCCGGAACGGAGGAGTTGGTATGAGCAAGAAGATTGCTGAAGCAGCAGCGCCAACGATTTCTCCCGTTATTAGATTCCGACGTTGGTTTGGCCGTAACTTAATCCGCGTTTATATGTTCTTGGCCTTTACCTATCTATTCATTCCCGTTGCCTACACTTTTGCATTTTCATTTAATGATTCCGGAAAGAGCAACCTGGTCTGGAAGGGATTTACTCTCAGTAACTGGCAGAACCCTTGTGGTGCACCTGAAGTCTGTAACGCGCTAGTAAATTCGATCAATATTGGCTTGATCGTAACTGTATTCTCGACCATTCTGGGAACGATGATCGCCTTTGCTATTGGACGACATAAATTTAGAGGACGCTCAACTTCTAACCTCTTGATCTTCTTGCCGATGGCTACTCCTGAAATTGTCCTTGGCGCATCACTGTTATCACTCTTCTTAACATTTCACATTAATCCGGGATTTTGGCCAACTGTTATTGCACATGTAGTTTTCTGTATCTCTTTTGTTGTCGTCACCGTTAAGGCGCGTATTGCCAGCCTTGATCCGCGACTTGAACAAGCGGCAATGGATCTATATGCCAACGAATTTCAAACTTTCCGTCGTGTAACTCTTCCACTGGTAGCACCTGGTATTGCAGGAGCTGCGTTGCTGGCCTTTAGCCTCTCATTCGATGATTTCATTATTACCAACTTCAACTCAGGAACAGTTATAACTTTCCCCAAGTTTGTTTACACAGCAGCAGCTCGCGGAATTCCCGCACAGGCAAATGTAATTGCCTCAGGCATGTTCTTCCTTGCGCTGGCGATAGTTCTGGCGGGTCAGATAGTAAATCGCCGTAAAGCGCGCTAATATAAAGTCGTATCTATAACGAACCACAGGTTGTAAATCGAGAAACCTGCGTTATGGGGTTGGACTCCGGAGGACCCGGGACAACTACTAGTAGTAATTGAAGAGGTGATTTCCGGGAGTTCCCGGAAAAAGCGATGGCTACCATCGATCCTTCTATCCTTAAACATTTATCCCAGATGCAACCCGAGCTGTATTGGTTGGATCAAGATCCGCTCGAGCCTTTGCCACACCCAACCCTTATTGGTGATGTGACATCTGATTTGTGCATTGTCGGGGCGGGTTACACCGGACTTTGGGCTGCGCTCTTGGCTAAGGAAGCTAATCCTGATCGCGAAGTAATTGTTGTCGAACAACGTGAAACAGGTGCCGGTGCTTCTGGTCGAAACGGTGGTTTCTGCAGTTATTCGCTAACCCATGGATTCATGAACGGCTATAGCCGATTTAAAGATGAGATGGCGGTAATTGAAAAGTTAGGTCGCGAGAATCTAGATGCGATCGAAGCCACGATCAAGAAATACGGCATTGAATGCGATTTCGAATGGAACGGTGAACTTCGCGTTGCTGTTGAGGATTGGCAGATGCAGGGCTTGGAAGAAGAAGCCAATCTCCGAAATTCATTTGGCGACCACGTTGAACTCTTAACCCAGAACCAAATTCAATCTCGAATCAAATCTCCGATTTATAAAGGAGCGCTCTGGGATCCTGATGGAACTGCGTTGGTTGACCCGGCCCGCTTAGTTTGGGGGCTGGAACGAGCATGTATCAGTCTGGGCGTAAAGATATTTGAAAATTCACATGTTGAACGTCTAGAGCGCACTAAGAACGGCATGATCGTTCACACTCCTTATGGCAGCGTTTACGCCACAAAGGTCGCGCTAGCCACAAATGTTTTCAAATCACTCATTAAGCGCGCGCATAAATATGTCGTACCTGTCTATGACTTCCAATTAGTAACCGAACCTTTGAGCGCCGAACAACTTGAATCTATTGGCTGGAATGAGCGCGAAGGCTTATCTGATGCAGGTAATCAGTTCCATTACTATCGAATGACTAAAGATAATGAAATTCTTTGGGGTGGATACGATGCCATCTATAACTTCCGCGGCAAAGTTCGCCAAGAATATGAAACAGATGCTGAAACTTATGCTCATCTGGCAGAGGCGTTCTTAGAAACTTTCCCACAGCTAAAGGGAATAAAATTCACACACGGTTGGGGAGGAGCGATCGATACTTGTTCGCGCTTCTCACCATTCTGGGGAATGGCTTACGGAGGACGTGTTGCCTATGTATTGGGATACACGGGATTAGGAGTTGGTTCAACGCGCTTTGGTGCTCAGGTAATGCTCGATCTATTAGATGGCAAAGATAATGAGCGCACCAGATTAAAGATGGTTCGCAAGAAGCCGATGCCCTTCCCGCCTGAGCCATTTAGATTCTTATTTATCCGCCTCACACAGTGGTCGATCAATCAGGCAGATAAACACCAGGGCAAGCGCAACCTCTGGCTCAAACTCCTGGATTCACTTGGCCTTGGGTTCGATTCTTAATCATTAGCAACTATCCTTAACCAATGGCTAACCACGGCAATATGTATGGACCAAGTTTTACATTTCTTGGAATTCCACAGTGCGATCTAGATGATCCAAAGTCTTATTCCGATGCCGATGTAATCATCGTTGGCGCACCAATTGATTCCGGAACCTCACATCGCTCTGGAGCAAAGTTTGGCCCGCAGGCAATTCGTGGTGGTGACTATTTACCACATGATGCAGAACGTCCCCATCTAGCGCTGCGCATCGATGCCTTAAAGGCGTTGAAGGTTTATGACGCTGGCGATTTAATGATGCCTCCCGGAGACCTTGTTGCATCACTTAAAGTTTTGGAAGAAGCAACTGAAAAGATTTCACGCGCTGGAAAGATCCCGGTAATTCTTGGGGGAGATCACTCGATCGCATCAGCAGATGTCGCAGGAATAGCAAAGCATCGCGGGCTCGGCAAAATTTCTATGATCCACTTCGATGCCCACGCCGATACAGGTGAAGATCAATTTGGTGCGCTAATTGGCCACGGAACTCCGATGCGTCGCTTAATTGAGTCAGGTCAGGTTCGTGGAGATCGCTTCTTGCAATTGGGGCTTCGCGGATACTGGCCAGATGACAAAACGTTAAATTGGATGCGCGATCAAGGTATGCGCTCATACGAGATGACTGAAATTCATCACCGCGGGTTAGATAAAGTCCTGGATGAATCTTTTGCAACTCTTACCGATGGATGCGATGGAGTATTCCTTTCAGTTGATATCGATGTTGTTGATCCAGGTATGGCTCCTGGTACTGGAACACCAGAACCAGGTGGAATGACTAGCCGCGAATTACTAGAAGCGGTACGTCGTATCTGCCTCGAGCTTCCCGTTGTCGGAATAGATGTGGTTGAAGTGGCTCCGCCATTTGATAGCGCTGATATCACCGCCATTCTCGCTAATCGCGTTGTACTCGAAGCTCTCTCTGCGATCGCAAAGCGTCGTAGCGGAACTCCTTATTCACCAACGCAAAATCTGCTCGATAGATAGTTAATTGGTAATAGCGGTGAAAGATTTAGTAATCCTTGGTTCAACTGGTTCCATCGGTGTGCAAGCTTTAGAAATAGTTGAGGCTAATCCATCGCTTTTTCGAGTTGTTGCAATCACCGCGGCAGGCAATAACCCTGATCAGGTAATTGCTCAAGCTAAGAAATTTAACGTTCAAGTAATTGGCGTTATGAAGAACGCTGAACAAATCAAAGCCGCCTTGCCAGAAGCAACAGTGATTGATGGGCCACTTGCAGCAACAGAGATCGCAGCAATTACCTGTGATGTGGTCTTAAATGGAATTACCGGCTCAATCGGCTTAGGTCCTACGCTGGCTGCGCTTCGCGTAGGAAATCGCGTCGCTCTTGCCAATAAAGAATCACTTGTGGCGGGTGGAGATTTAGTTATGTCTCTTGCAAAACCTGACCAACTATTGCCAGTTGATTCTGAGCACTCAGCTCTCTGGCAATCTCTAATGGGCGGTAAGAAATCGGAAGTTTCTAAGTTAATCCTTACGGCAAGTGGTGGTCCATTCCGCGATCGCACTGATTTATCTGCCATTACTGTTGAAGAAGCGCTCAATCATCCGACTTGGTCGATGGGGCCTGTTGTCACAATTAACTCTGCAACGCTTGTGAACAAGGGGCTAGAGATCATTGAGGCGCATTACCTATTTGCGATTCCTTACTCTCAGATTGAAGCAGTTGTTCATCCGCAATCAGTTGTGCACTCCATGGTTCAGTACACAGATGGCTCAACAATTGCTCAGGCATCGCCGCCAAATATGAAGGGGCCAATATCTTTTGCAATTAACTATCCAGACCGCGTAAAAGCTGCAACTGCTGCAATCGATTGGACGCAGTCTCACACTTGGACATTCGCCCCAATAGATAACGAACGTTTCCCGGCGATCGATCTAGCGCGCAGGTGCGGAACTTTAGGTGGTGGTCTTCCTGCGATCTTTAATGCGGCAAATGAAGTCTGCGTATCCGCATTTATCACAGGTAAAATTGGATTTACCGCAATTATTGAAACTGTGGAGGAAGTTGTTCAGAAACTTGGCTCGAAATCTGCTGGTGCCATACGAGATCTATCCGATGTCAGTGCCATCGAAGATGATGCGCGAGCAATCGCAACAGAACTTCTTCAGAAAGTAGCTCGTTAATGGAAATCATCGGAATTCTCGCCTTTATCTTTGCCCTGCTCTTCTCAGTCATGGTTCACGAATTTGGCCATTACCTGACAGCGCGACGATATGGAATGCGCGTTTCCGAGTTCTTCGTGGGCTTTGGTACACGTATCTGGTCGCGTCAACGCGGTGAAACCGAGTTCGGAATCAAAGCTATTCCAGCTGGTGGTTACTGTCGTATCGACGGAATGACGCCACGCGATGAGATGCCAGAAGGTGAAGAAAGTCGCGCCTTCTATCGCGCATCTTCCGGACGCAAATTAATTGTCTTAGGTGCAGGCTCATTTCTACACTTTGTACTTGGTTATATCTTGCTCTTCGTTCTACTTGCTGGTGTTGGTGTAAACCAAGTTCTGCCGGTAGTTGATTCCGTTGCACCGAACAGCGCTGCTGCTGCAGCCGGTTTCCAAAAGGGCGACCAGATAATTGCTATTGATGGCGATCGCTCAACCGATTGGCAAGAGCAACTATTAAAGATCCGCAATTCTGAGGGGCGTCCACTCACCTTCACCATTGAAAGAGATGGCGTAGTTCAAGATATTTCTGCAGCACCGCGAATGACCGATATCGATGATGGCACATCACGTTATGTACTGGGCATCATCAATGAATTCGGTACCAAGCGGATGAGTCCAGTTGCATCAGTTACTCGGGCAGCCGAGCTAACCTGGCGATTTACAACAACATCAGCTACTTCTTTACTTCAACTTCCTACCAAGATTCCTGCGCTATGGGGTCAGACATTCGGTGGAGAAGAACGCGATGAAAACGGTTTAGTTGGAGTCGTCGGAGTAGCACGTGTATCCGGCCAAGCAGCGGCAAGTGGCGAATTAGATCTAGCCGAACGTCTCGGAACATTTATTTTGATTGTCGCTAGCTTAAATATATTTGTTGGCCTCTTTAATCTCTTACCGATTCTGCCGCTAGATGGCGGCCATATGGCAGTTGCGATTGCAGACGAGATCCGTGCGCTCTTTGCAAAGATTCGTCGAAAGCCGCGCCCTGCTGCCATCGATGTGCAAGTGCTCACACCAATTACTGCAACGGTCTTTGTGATCTTGGCAGCGCTCACCGTTCTGCTTTTGATTGCAGATATTTTCAATCCAATTTTGCTCAACTTCTAAGCAGCGGTGTGGCGGTTAAATCGCCGATTGCCTATTTTTGGTGCAGAATAGGGCCATGGTTGATCTCGGAATTCCAAGCGCCCCACCTGCTCCGCTACATCCTCGTCGCAAGACTCGACAACTTCAGGTCGGCAGCGTAGGAGTAGGAAGTGATTCACCGGTAAGCGTGCAATCAATGTGCACAACGTTAACTGCTGACGTGAATTCAACGTTGCAACAGATCGCCGAACTAACTGCTGCGGGATGTCAGATCGTGCGCGTAGCAGTTCCAAGCCAAGATGATGCCGATGCGCTGGCACAGATCGCTAAAAAATCTCAAATTCCAGTTATTGCAGATATTCACTTTCAGCCAAAGTATATTTTTGCCGCAATCGATGCTGGGTGCGCTGCAGTTCGTGTTAACCCAGGCAATATCAAACAATTCGATGACAAGGTTAAAGAGGTAGCAAAAGCTGCAGGCGATGCCGGTATTCCAATTCGTATCGGAGTAAATGCGGGATCACTTGATCCACGTTTACTTGCAAAGTACGGCAAAGCAACGCCTGAAGCACTTGCCGAATCCGCGCTCTGGGAAGCTTCGCTCTTTGAGGAACATGGCTTTTCAAATCTAAAGATTTCAGTTAAGCACCATGATCCAGTAACAATGGTTAACGCTTATCGCATCTTGGCCGCAAAGTGCGAATACCCATTGCACCTTGGTGTGACCGAAGCCGGTCCTGCTTTCCAGGCAACAATTAAATCTGCAACAGCATTTGGCATTTTGCTCGCTGAAGGTATCGGCGACACTATTCGCGTATCAATGTCGGCTCCTCCTGTTGAAGAGGTAAAGGTCGGTATTTCAATTCTCGAATCACTCAATTTGCGCCAGCGTAAGCTCGAGATTGTTTCTTGCCCATCATGTGGTCGCGCACAAGTAGATGTTTATACCTTGGCTGAAAAAGTTCAGGCCGGACTTGAGGGAATGACCGTTCCACTTCGCGTTGCAGTTATGGGTTGCGTAGTAAACGGACCGGGTGAAGCGCGTGAGGCAGATCTCGGCGTTGCATCTGGAAACGGAAAAGGCCAGATCTTTGTTAAGGGTGAAGTAATCAAGACCGTTCCTGAAGCTATGATCGTTGAAACTCTTATCGAAGAAGCGATGCGATTGGCCGAGGAAATGGAAGCCGCTGGCGTTGGTTCAGGCGAACCTTCCGTCACAGTCAAGTAATTACGCGATAAGGTTGCGCCCATGTTGCGCATGTCCAGCCTATTTCTTCGCACTCTGCGCGATGATCCTGCCGATGCAGAAGTTCCAAGCCATAAGCTCTTAGTACGCGCTGGTTATATCCGCCGTATCGCTGCTGGAATTTACTCATGGTTGCCACTTGGCGTAATCACTCTGCGCAACGTCGAAAATATTATCCGCGAGGAAATGGATAAGGCTGGTTTTCAGGAAGTACATTTTCCAGCGCTCTTGCCACGCGAGGCGTATGAAGCCACCAATCGCTGGGAAGAGTACGGCCCATCGCTCTTTAGATTGCAAGATCGCAAGGGTGGAGATTATTTACTAGGTCCAACCCACGAAGAGATGTTTACCTTGATGGTTAAGGGTGAATATTCATCTTATAAAGACTTGCCACTGACTATTTATCAGATTCAAAATAAATTCCGCGATGAAGCCCGCCCACGCAGCGGAATCATCCGTGGCCGCGAATTCGTTATGAAAGACTCTTACTCATTTGATCTAACCGATGAGGGCCTCGGAATTTCTTATGAAAAGCATCGCGATGCGTACATCACCACCTTTGATCGCCTCCACCTTAAATACAACATCGTTAAAGCAGTCTCAGGCGCGATGGGTGGATCTAAATCTGAAGAGTTCTTGGCTCCTTGCCCAACCGGTGAAGATACTTATGTCCTCTGCCCTAAGTGTGGGTTCGCCGCAAATGTAGAAGCAATGGTCACCAAAGTTGCTCCAGGTGATGCATCGGGTGTTCCAGCGCTTGAAGAACTCGATACTCCAAATACTCCAACTATTGATTCACTTGTTGATGTACTTAATTCGAAATTTGGTGGCGGATTTACCGGTGCATCAACCCTTAAAAATGTTTTATTGATGGCCGACAGCAAAGCGATCTCTGTTTTAGTTCCAGGTGATCGCGAGGTAGATCTAAAGCGTTTACAGGCAGGTTTACCTGGAGTAGAAGAACTTCGCGTATTTGAAGAAGCAGATTTTGCAAAGCACCCAGGGCTAGTTAAGGGATATATCGGACCACAAGATGCTGGAAAGTTTGGCATCACTGTCTACGCAGATCCTCGCGTTGCACCTGGTACCTCTTGGGTAACTGGTGCAAATAAGAAAGATCGCCATGCGCGCAACGTAGTAAATGGTCGTGACTTCACACCTGATGCTTACGTTGAAGCAGCTGAAATTCGCGAAGGCGATTCATGTCCAGAATGCTCAACTGCCGTTGTTATTGATCGCGCTATTGAGATTGGCCATATCTTCCAATTGGGTCGCAAGTACGCGGATGCCCTTGGTCTTACCGTGCTAGATCAAAACGGTAAATCACAAGTGGTAACAATGGGTTCTTATGGAATTGGTGTATCGCGCGCAGTAGCGGCAATCGCAGAGCAGAGCTATGACGAGATAGGTCTGGTTTGGCCTTTAGAAGTAGCGCCAGCGAAAGTACATATCGTTGCCACAGGCAAAGAAGATCTGCCGTTTGATACCGCACTCGATATTGCAACCAAGCTAGAAGCATCAGGAATAACGGTAATGCTCGATGATCGTCGCGATCCAAGCGCTGGCGTTAAGTTTAAGGATGCAGAGCTAATTGGCATCCCAGTAATTGTTGTTGTTGGTAAATCACTTGCCGAAGGCAAGATCGAACTCCGCAATCGCAAATCCGGAGAGAAATCTGAAGTTGCAGTTGGCGATGCCATCTCTGCCGTGACAACTCTTATCGCATCACTTTCCTAAAGTGTTTGCGGATCTAACTCTCTACACTCTGGCCTTTCTGGCTGCCGCTGCTTTCTGCGCAGGGTTGATAGATGCGATCGCTGGTGGGGGAGGACTGATTCAACTTCCCGCTATGTTGATAGGCCTTGCAAAAACAGAAACTGTTGTAGTTCTCGGAACAAATAAAGTTCCCTCGATTTTTGGAACAACCGCATCTGCGCTTACTTACCGGCGAAATATTAAGGTGAGCTCGAAGTTGTTAATCGTTATGGCGATACCTGCCTTTATCGGATCTATGGGTGGGGCATCTCTTGCCTCACTTATTCCAACGGAAGTTTTGAAACCCCTAGTTGTTGCGCTCTTAATTGCAGTCTTGATCTATACCTGGAAACGTCCGCAGTTAGGTCAGATCGAATCCATGCGACATAGCGAAAGCAAAAGGTTAAAGATTTCTGCTGCTGCGGCGCTGATAATTGGTTTCTACGACGGAATCATCGGTCCTGGAACAGGTTCATTCTTAATTCTTCTACTAGTTGCCGTGATGGGTTTTGCTTTTCTATCAGCCTCAGCAATAGCCAAAGTTGTCAACGTCGCCACCAATGCCGGTGCAATTCTGGTCTTCGGGGTTAACGGTGAAATTCTCTGGAAAATTGGCCTCACCCTAGCGATCGCAAATGTCTGTGGCGGACTAATCGGTGTTCGCATAGCCCTACGTGGTGGTTCTGGTTTAGTTAGAAAAGTCTTTATGGGCATAACGGCGGCGCTGATTCTAAAGGTAGCCTTCGATACCTTTACTGTGCTGCGATAACCCTGAATTAATCGGTGCTAAACTTGGCGCGTAGTAAAAACTAAATAACAAATAAATAATAAGTTAATAAGGAGCCACAAGTGTCACTGACACAATCAATAACCCAGTTAATCGAGCCCGCTGTTACTGAAGCCGGTTTCTATCTTGAAGAAGTCCAATTAACCTCTGCCGGCAGCCACCGCATAGTCACATGTATCGTCGATGGCCAAAGCCCGCTAAATCTAGATCAAGTCACCGTTGTCTCACGGTTGATATCAGAGCTTCTTGATACTGCAACCTTTATGGATGAAACACCTTTTACTCTCGAAGTAACTTCACCGGGTGTTGATCGTCCACTAACTTTGCCTCGCCACTGGACCAAGAACTTAACTCGGTTGGTTAAGGTGACTCTGCAAGATGGAACTATTACCACTGGTCGTCTCACTGAATTTAATGAAGTAACGGCCACGCTAGTTGAAAATATCAAGGGTCGCATTAAAACTCATACCGTGAATTTTGCGGATATTAAGCGCGCAGTGGTTGAAATCGAATTCAACCGTAAAGAAGAGTCATCTGATGAATAAGGGCCAGGTCGATGTCGATGCGCTAATTGCGTTGGCAACACATAAGCAAATGCCGCTAGAAGATTTGATTACCGAAATTGAAGCAGGCGTTTTGACCGCTTATTACGAGACCGATGCTCCAAAGCGACAGGCTCGGGCAAGTATCGATCGCGAAACTGGCGAAATAGTTATCTGGGTACCAACTTTTAACGAACTGGGCGAACGAATCTCAGAAGATCGCGATGAGCCAGAAGGTTTTGCGCGCACTGCGACTTCTACCGTTAGACAAGTCATCAAGTTAAAGATGCGCGCCAATAACGATGCCGAAATAGTTGGCGAGTTCAGCGCATCAGTCGGCGATGTTATCTCTGGAATTGTGCAACAAGGTCGCGATCCCAAGATGATCAACGTCAACCTTGGAAAAGTTGAAGGACGCATCCCACCTCAAGAACAAGTTCCTGGCGAGGTTTACAACCATGGCGATCGCATCAAGTGTTTTGTTGTCGAAGTAAAACAGGGAATGAAAGGGCCAGAGATCATGCTCTCGCGCAGCCACCCTGCGCTAGTAAAACAACTCTTCGCGCTGGAAGTTCCAGAAATTAAAGATCGCATCGTTGAAATTATGGAAGTTGCCCGTGAGGCAGGGCATCGCACCAAGTTGGCGGTTCGCTCCCATCGTGCAGGTGTGTCACCTAAAGGATCTTTAATTGGTCCGATGGGTTCACGCGCAAATGCAGTAATGGAAGAGCTGCACGGTGAGAAGATTGATATCGTCGATTGGTCGGAAGATCCTGCACAATTTGTGGCGCATGCACTATCTCCTGCGAAAGTTACCAAGGTAGAGATAGTTGATCTTGCGACACGTTCTGCGAAGGTTACTGTTCCGGATTACCAACTCTCACTTGCAATTGGTAAAGATGGACAGAATGCGCGATTGGCTGCACGTCTGACAGGTTGGCGCATTGATATTCATCCCGATACGCCTGTAACCCCTAAATAAAAGCGCTCGTTACGCAAGGATTTAGGTGAATCCGCTGGGATTCGCTATCCTTAACCCTTGTTGAAGGTTAGAGAAGTGGCTGCAATGCAAAGAGGTATCAAACCGATACGTACTTGCATCGTCTGTCGTAAATCTCAAGAACCATCACAGCTATTGCGAGTCAACTGTATTGACGGGGTAATTACTCCAACAAGCGGTGGAAAATCTCAAGGTAGGGGAGCCTGGCTCCACTTATCTTGTGGCTATCTTGCAATAGATCGGAAAGCGTTTAAATCAGCCTTCAAGCTGGAACAAGCGCCAGATGTAACACAATTTATAACGTTCTTAAAAGAGCGTTTCACAGATATGGATGCGAAAGATATGAAACTCAAATGAGCTCGTTCAGATTATGAGGTCTTACAACTAAGGCTCGCATCCCTAGATAAATATCTAGAATAAAGATTGCGGGCCAAGACAGGAGAAATGTGTCAAAGGTCCGCGTACATGAGTTGGCAAAACAACTCGGTATGGAGAGCAAGGTTGTCCTTGCAAAACTCCAAGAAATGGGCGAATTCGTCCGCTCAGCATCATCAACTGTAGAAGCGCCAGTCGTGCGCAAACTCATCGAGATGTATCCCGATGCCAAGCCAGTTGAGGAGAAGAAGCCAGTTAAGAAGGCGGCTGCAAAGAAGACCGCTGCTAAGAAGACTGCAGAAGTAAACCCTGAACTTGCTGCCGAACTTGCCGCCGAACTCGGCGTTGACTTAGAGGCGCTAAAAGCATCGCGCGCCGAAAGCGCTGCGGCATCTGCTCCAACACCGACTTCTTCACTAAATCAACTAAATCAAGATGAAGAAGCGCCAGCTGCAGAAAACAAACCAGCTGCTCCACGTCCTGGAAATAATCCTTTCTCTACTGCTGGTGGATCACCTGCAGTTCCACGTCCACCACGTCCTGGAAATAATCCATTCTCAACTGGTGGCGCTGTTCCTCGTCCACCACAACGTCCAGCCGGTGCACCAGGTTCTCAAGGTGCACGCCCTGGTATGTCAGGTCCACGTCCTGGTTCTGTTCGTCCAGGTTTTGCAGCGCGTCCAAATACACCACGTCCTGCAGGTACTGGCGGTCCCGGAAATTATCAAACACGTCCAGCAGGTGGCGGAACATCTTCTGGCCCATATCGTTCAAGTGGTCCATCAACTGGTGCACCAACTACGGGCGGTCCACAACGTCCCGGCGGCGGTCCTAATCGCGGTCCAGGTCGTGGTGGTGCGGCAGGTGCATTCGGTAAGAATGCAAGCAAGAGCAGTAAGCGCAAACCTAAATCAAGAAAAGCGTTGCGCGATGAATTCGACAATATGCAAGCGCCACAATTGGGTGGCGCAGTTATTCCGCACGGTGATGGAAAGACTCAGATCCGTATGCGTCGCGGCGCAACACTTGCTGATTTTGCAGAAAAGATCGGTGCAGATGCAGCAGCGTTAGTTGCAGCGCTATTCCACTTAGGTGAAATGGTTACTGCAACACAATCTGTTGATGCTGATACCTTTGAAATTCTCGGCGCACAACTTGGCTACGTAATCCAAATCGTTAGCCCAGAAGATGAAGACCGTGAACTCTTGCAAGATTTCGATATCGATCTTGCGCAAGAGCTTGAAGATATAGATGCCGATTTATTGGTAGCGCGCCCTCCAGTTGTAACCGTTATGGGCCACGTTGATCACGGTAAGACCAGCTTGCTCGATGCCATCCGTAAATCTGAAGTCCTAAAGACTGAAGCCGGTGGAATCACTCAGCACATTGGCGCCTACCAAATTCACCATGACCACGACGGCGTAAATCGTGCGATTACCTTTATCGATACACCTGGCCACGAAGCCTTTACCGCTATGCGTGCCCGTGGTGCCAAGGTCACAGATATTGCAGTTCTCGTTGTTGCAGCTGACGACGGAATCATGCCGCAGACCATCGAAGCGTTAAACCACGCCCAAGCAGCGGATGTTCCAATCGTTGTTGCAGTTAACAAGGTTGATAAAGAAGGTGCGAACCCAGATAAGGTCCGCCAACAATTGACTGAGTACAACTTGATCGCAGAAGAGTACGGCGGAGAAACTCTCTTCGTAAACGTCTCTGCTAAATCAGGAATTGGCGTAAACGAACTCATCGATGCAATTCTGCTAACGGCAGATGCTGCGATCGATCTTCGCGCAGTCGCTGAAGATTCAGCACGCGGTGTTGCGATTGAAGCTCACCTCGATCGTGGTCGCGGTCCAGTTGCCACAGTTCTTGTACAACGCGGAACGTTAAAGATCGGTGATGCAATTGTTGCCGGCGGTTCATTTGGTCGCGTTCGTGCGATGCTAAATGAAGATGGTGAAAACGTAGAAAGCGCTGGACCATCACGTCCGGTTCAGGTTCTTGGTTTCACATCGGTTCCAAGTGCAGGAGATACCTTCTTAGTTGCAGATGAAGATCGCACTGCGCGTCAGATCGCTGAAAAGCGTCAGGCTGCAGAACGCAATGCTCAGCTTGCTAAGGCTCGCAAGAAGGTTTCACTTGAAGACTTTATGGAACAGTCCAAGGTCTCAACACTTAACCTCATTCTTAAGGGTGACGTTTCTGGTTCTGTGGAAGCCCTCGAAGATGCGCTTATGCAACTCGATGTAGGCGCAGAAGTTGATCTTCGCGTTATCCACCGTGGCGTTGGTGCAATCACCAAGTCAGATATCACTTTGGCATCAGCATCAACTGCTGTTGTTATTGGCTTTAACGTTAAGCCAGAACCTCAGACCGCGATCTTTGCTGATCAAGAAGGTGTGGAAGTTCGCTTCTACTCAGTTATCTACAACGCTATTGAAGAGATCGAACTATCTCTTAAGGGCTTGCTCAAGCCAGAGTATGAAGAAATCATTCTCGGTAACGCTGAAGTTCGCGAGATTTTCAAATCTTCAAAGGCTGGAAATATCGCAGGATCTATCGTTCGCGATGGATCGATCAAGCGAAATGCCAAGGCGCGTATTTTGCGTGGCACTGAAATCATCCTCGATGACCTCACCATTGATTCGCTCAAGCGCTTCAAAGATGATGCCAACGAAGTTAAAGAAGGTTTCGAGTGCGGTATTGGCCTTGGCAATATGAAGGATCTGCAAATCGGAGACACAATTCAGGTCTTTGAGATGCGCGAGAAGAAGCGCGCATAGCTATGGGCCAATCACATCGCACTCAGAAAGTTGCCGATCGCATCAAAGTGGTAGTGGCGCAGCTGCTTGAGACGAAGATCAAAGATCCTCGTCTCGGCTTCGTCACTGTCACAGATGCGCGCGTTACCGGTGATCTGCAAAACGCTTCAATCTTCTACACCGTATTAGGTGATGAAGAACAGCGCGCCGCAACCGCCGCCGCACTTGAGAGCGCAAAGGGAGTAATTCGTAGCGCTGTGGGACGCGATCTCCAGACTCGCATAACTCCAAGCATCGAATTCTTTGAAGATGGACTTCCTGAATCTGCGAAGGCACTTGATTCGCTCTTAGATAAAGTCCATGTTCTAGATGCCGAGGTTGCCCAACTTCGCAAGAATGCAACATTTGCTGGGGGAGCAGATCCCTATAAAGTTCCTAAAGTTATTGAAGATTAGCAACTACTAATGGATGGCTTTCTCGTTGTAGATAAAGCACCAGCCATGACTAGCCATGATGTTGTGGCGGTTGCTCGTAAGGCACTTGGCACACGCAAAGTTGGCCACGCCGGCACCTTAGATCCAATGGCCACCGGTGTACTCGTACTGGGTTTCGGTAACGGCACACGTTTACTCCAGTACATCACCGATGGCGATAAGTCTTATCTGGCAACTATTGTTTTAGGTGCGGCAACAGTCACCGACGACCAAGAGGGAGATGTTATATCTGAAGCGGATGCTTCAAAGATTACCGACGAAGAAATTAGAGCAGGCCTTTCCAAAATGGTGGGGGAGATTCAACAACGCCCAAGTTCTGTCTCTGCAGTAAAGGTTGCAGGGGAGCGCGCCTACGATCGCGTTCGCGCCGGGGAAGTCTTCGAACTCGCAGCACGCACCATCACAATTTCATCTCTAGAAGTTTTGGATATTCGCCGTGCTGGTTCACGAATCGAAATAGAGATTGATGTCACTTGTTCTGCTGGCACTTTCATTCGCGCCATCGCACGCGATCTCGGCAATGACTTAAGCGTTGGTGGACATCTATCCGCTCTTCGTCGCACCCGAGTTGCCGGTTTCTCTATCGATCAAGCAATTACCTTTGAAGCTCTCAAGGGACAGGACTTTAAAGCTTTAGAACTCTCGGATGTAGCACGCCAGACATTTAACGTTCGCGAGTTAGCGCTCGATGAAGTTGCCGAACTTTCCTTTGGCAGGCCGCTTACTTCAAATGTGAGCGATGAGATATTCGCGGCTCTATCTCCAGATAATCGCCTGATTGCGCTTTTAAAGAATGAAATTGGTAAGGCTAAACCGATCGCAGTTTTTGCAGCGGCGAATTAATTCAGAGATAATAGGTAGATGAGTTCTGGAAGCGTCGTCGTAATTGGCGTCTTCGATGGCGTGCATAAAGGCCATCAGTTGCTTCTCGACCGCGCCAAAGAGATCGCAGATGGGCGCACCATCATCGCCCTAACCTTTGATCCTCATCCGATGCAGGTATTTGCACCAGATCAAGCACCAACCATGCTTACCACTCTGGCAGATCGCGTGGAGCTGTTAAAGATCCATAACGCAGACCAGGTGGCGGTACTTAAGTTCAATGAGAAATTCGCGGCAATGTCTCCAGAAGATTTTGTGAAAGATGTTTTGGCGGGTCAACTAAGCGCTGCAACTGTAATTGTCGGAAAGAACTTCACTTATGGCCATAAAGCCGCAGGTAACGTTAATTCATTAATTGAAGATGGCCAGAAATTTAACTTCGCTGTAGATGTCCAAGAGTTGAAGTCTGAAGAAAGTGAGGTGATTTCTTCTTCTCGCATCCGTAAATTAGTTGTGGAAGGAAAAGTAGAAGAAGCACGTACTTTGCTTACTCGCCCACATCGCCTTGATGGAGTGGTTGTTCATGGTGAAAAACGCGGACGTCAGATCGGATATCCAACCGCTAACTTAGGAAATATTGATGGACAAACAATTCCAGCAGATGGCGTTTATGCCGGGTGGTTAACAGTAGGAATTAACTATTGGCCAGCAGCGATTTCAATCGGCACCAATCCAACATTTGAAGGCGTGCGTGGTCGACAAATTGAGGCATATGCACTCGATCAAGAAGGTCTCGAGCTTTACGACAAGAACGCATCTATTGAATTTGGCTGGCGCCTTCGTGACACCTTGAAGTTTGATGGCCTCGAACCGCTATTGGCACAGATGAAGTTGGATTGCGATCGCGCGCGAGCGCTAACTGAAGGCTAAAAAGCTCGATTTCCGATATCCACAGCCCCGCTGGTAACCTTGACCCTGTCCAACGATCAAAGTGAGTGGCCGTGTATCAAACCGGTCGCCGTCGTGGCGGTAACTAAAAGGAGTCCAGAAATGGCGTTAACACCAGAAGTAAAGAAAGAAATCATTGCAAAGTACGGCTCATCAGCTACCGACACCGGAAGCCCAGAAGCACAGGTTGCTTTGCTCTCACGTCGTATTGAAGATATCACTACACACTTAAAGACCAACCCACACGATCACCACAACCGTCGCGGTCTGTTGTTGCTCGTAGGTCAGCGTCGTCGCATCCTTCAGTACTTATCAAAGACAGATATCAATCGTTATCGCGCGATTATCGAAAAGCTCGGTATTCGCCGCTAATTAAATAACTACCCGCCAGGGGAGTTTGGCTTTTTCATTAATCTTTAAAGCTAATGGTCCTCGGTAGTGGTTTCCGCACGGTTTAACTAAAAGGTTTCATCCAGTGCGTGAACTTCGATCGACGATTCATTACTTAATTTTTACTGCAGAGCTCCTTGCGAACCTGGACGGGTACATAAACAAAAGGAGGACCCATGGAGGGTCAAGAAGTACAGTCATCAGTAGCCGTTATCGATAACGGAAAATTTGGAAAGCGCGAAATTCGCTTTGAAACCGGACGCCTAGCGCGTCAAGCAGCAGGAGCAGCAGCTGTTTACTTAGACGATCAGACAATGATCTTCTCGGCAACAACTGCATCAAAGACTCCAAAAGACCAATTCGATTTCTTCCCATTAACAGTAGATGTTGAAGAGAAGATGTACGCAGTTGGTCGCATCCCAGGATCATTCTTCCGTCGCGAAGGTCGTCCATCAGAAGATGCAATCCTTACTTGCCGTTTGATCGACCGCCCATTGCGTCCATCATTCGTAAAGGGTCTCCGTAACGAAGTACAAATTGTTGTAACAGTTATGGCTCTAGATCCAGATCACATGTACGACGTAATTGCGATCAACGCAGCATCAATGTCTACACAACTTGCTGGTCTTCCATTCTCAGGTCCAATCGGCGGCGTTCGCGTTGCACTGATTGATGGACAATGGGTTGCCTTCCCTAACCATTCACAGGTTGAAAACGCTGTTTTCGACATGGTTGTAGCCGGCCGCGTTACTGCAGATGATGTTGCAATCATGATGGTTGAAGCAGAAGCAACTGCCAAGACAATCGAGCTAATCAAGAACGGTCAACCAACTCCTACTGAAGAAGTTGTGGCACAAGGACTTGATGCAGCTAAGCCATTTATCAAGATCCTCTGCGATGCGCAGTCGAAGCTAGCCAAGGTTGCTGCAAAGCCAACTGCTGAATTCCCAGTCTTCTTGGATTACCAAGATGATGTTTACGCAGCTGTTGAAAAGGCCGCTAAGGATGACCTTGCCAAGGCGCTAACTATCGCCGGCAAGCAAGAGCGCGAGACAAAGATCGATGAGATCTCTGCTGCAACTAAGGAATCAGTTTCTGCTGCCTTCGAAGGTCGCGAAAAAGAAGTTCCTGCAGCATTCCGCTCACTAACCAAGAAGTTGGTTCGCCAGCGCGTATTGCGTGACAAGATCCGTATCGATGGTCGCGGTCTTCGCGATATCCGTGCGCTATCTGCAGAAGTTGAAGTTATTCCTCGCGTTCACGGATCAGCGATCTTCGAACGTGGTGAGACTCAAATTCTCGGAATCACAACTCTTAACATGCTAAAGATGGAGCAACAGCTCGATACTTTGAACCCAGAAAACCATAAGCGCTACATGCACAACTACAACTTCCCACCATATTCAACTGGCGAAACAGGTCGTGTTGGCACACCTAAGCGCCGCGAAATTGGACACGGAGCTCTTGCAGAACGTGCACTTGTTCCAGTACTTCCAACTCGCGAAGAGTTCCCTTACGCAATCCGTCAGGTCTCAGAAGCACTTGGTTCAAACGGTTCAACTTCAATGGGCTCTGTTTGTGCATCAACACTTGCCATGCTTAACGCTGGAGTTCCACTAAAGGCGCCAGTTGCAGGTATTGCAATGGGTCTTATCTCAGATGAAGTCGATGGCAAGGTCGAGTACGTTGCTTTGACAGATATCTTGGGTGCAGAAGATGCATTCGGAGATATGGACTTCAAGGTTGCCGGAACAAAAGACTTTGTTACAGCGCTTCAACTAGATACCAAACTTGATGGAATTCCTGCATCAGTTCTTGCTGGCGCACTTCACCAAGCAAAGGAAGCGCGTCTTGCGATCCTAGATGTCATGAACGAAGCGATCGATACACCTGATGAGATGAGCCCATTCGCTCCTCGCATCATCTCTGTAAAGATTCCAGTTGATCAGATCGGTGCGGTTATCGGGCCTAAGGGCAAGATCATCAACCAGATCCAAGATGAAACTGGCGCTGATATCTCAATCGAAGATGATGGCACGATCTACATCGGCGCAGTCGATGGTCCGTCAGCAGAAGCTGCACGCGCACAGATCAACGCAATCGCAAATCCACAAATGCCAGAAGTTGGAGAGCGTTACCTCGGTACCGTTGTAAAGCTTGCTGCATTTGGTGCATTCATTTCTCTTATGCCAGGTAAAGATGGCTTGCTCCACGTATCTCAGATCCGCAAGATGCATGGTGGAAAGCGCATTGAAAACCTTGAAGAAGTTATGAAGGTTGGCGACAAGATTCAGGTTGAGATCGGTGAAATCGATCCAAAGGGCAAGCTCTCACTTGTTCCAGTACTCGAAGATGGATCAACCCCGAGCGCTGAGTAAGTAGAGAACTAACTCTAAATGTCAGTTCGTCGCCCAGTAGTGCGCACAGTATTACCTAGCGGTCTGCGTATCGTCACGGAAGAAGTTCCGTCGGTACGCAGCGCCGCGATTGGTATCTGGGTAAATGTTGGTTCGCGTGATGAAACCCCGGCCGTGGCTGGGGCTTCTCACTTTCTAGAGCATCTCTTATTTAAGGGCACTACCCGCCGCAACGCTTTAGAAATTTCGGCCACAATCGAAGCGGTCGGCGGAGAAATGAACGCATTTACTAGCAAGGAGTACACCTGCTTCTATGCGCGCGTGATTGATACCGATCTGCCAATGGCCATTGATGTGGTTTCAGATCTGATTACCTCATCAATCGTTTCCGCACTTGATGTAGATGCCGAGCGCAAGGTAGTTCTTGAAGAAATCGCGATGCGCGATGACGACCCCAGCGATCTAGTTCATGATCTCTACGCGGAAACGTATTACGGCGACACCCAACTGGGTCGCCCAATTCTCGGCACCATTAAATCGATAAAAGAGATGACCCGCGGTAGCGTCTTTAACTATTACAAGAAGAAGTACCTTCCACAAGATTTAGTTGTCGCAGTTGCTGGAAATATTAAACATAAGCGCGTTGTCGCAATGGTTGAAGAAGCACTCTCACGCGATAACTTCCTTGACGTTAAGGGATCTCCGCAGATTCGCCCAAATACACCTGTAAAGACTAAGCCAATGCAGAGCGTTGGTTTATTGACTCGCAAAACGGAACAAGCTCACATGTTCTACGGCATGGAAGGCGTTGCTCGTAGCGATGAACGCCGCTTTGCAATGGGCGTTTTAGCTTCGGCACTTGGTGGCGGAATGTCTTCCCGTTTATTTCAAGAGATTCGCGAAAAGCGCGGCTTGGCTTATTCGGTCTATGCCTACGCACAACAATTTGCTGGCTCTGGTCAGATTGGCTTTTACGCAGGTTGCAATCCAAGTAAGGCGATCGAAGTTGTGGAAATCATCCGCGAAGTTCTAGCTGATGTTGCTGAAAATGGCATGAGCCATGAAGAAATTGAACGCGCCAAAGGCGCAGTACGCGGGTCGTTAGTTTTGAGCCAAGAAGATTCGGGTTCACGCATGAGCCGTATCGGTAAGAATGAAATTGTTTATGGCCAGGTAATGGGCTTTGACGATATTTTGAAAGCGATTTCCCGCGTAAACGCTACAGATGTCCGTGAAATTGCCAACGAATTTCTTACTAAATCGCCTACCCTTGCTCTTGTCGGACCATTTAAGAGCGAAGCGAAATTTGAAAAGGTGTTGAAATCATGATCAAAGTCGGAGTGCTTGGTGCGAAAGGTCGCATGGGTGCTGAGGTCGTTAAGGCGGTCACTGAAGCCGCAGATCTGGAACTCGTTGCCGCACTTGATCTAGGTGACTCACTTGAAACCCTAAAGACCAGCGGTGTGCAAGTAGTTGTTGATTTCACCACGCCTGATTCAGTAATGGCCAACCTTGAATTTCTCGCCAATAACGGAATCCATGCAGTTGTGGGTACAACAGGTTTTGATGCAGCGCGAATTGCAACGCTTGAAAAGTTGATTGCCGCTAACCCATCAGTTGGCATCTTGATCGCACCAAACTTTGCGATCGGTGCGGTATTGATGATGGAGTTTGCTACTAAGGCAGCTAAGTACTTTGAATCAGCCGAAATCATTGAACTTCACCACCCAAATAAGGTGGATGCGCCATCTGGCACAGCAGCGCGAACTGCAGAGCTAATGTCGAAGGCGCGTAAGGATGCAGGCTTAGGCGCTATGCCAGATGCAACGACAACCTCGCAAGATGGTGCTCGTGGTGCAACAGTTGGTGATATTCCAGTTCACTCAGTTCGTCTGCGCGGACTAATTGCGCACCAGGAAGTTTTGCTCGGTGGCCTAGGAGAGACTCTTACGATTCGCCATGACTCACTCGACCGCGCTGGGTTCATGCCCGGTGTCTTACTAGGTGTTCGCAAAGTTATTTCAAACTCAGGGCTGACCTTCGGCCTTGAGAAATTTATGTAAGGGGTAATCAAATGGCTAAAGCAGATATCACTATGTACGGTGCTGACTGGTGTGGAGATTGCCGACGCTCAAAGCGACTCCTTGAAGAACTTGATGTTCAGGTAAATCATATTGATGTTGAGGCAGATGCATCAGCTGCTGCGAAGGTAATTGAGATCAACGGGGGAGCGCAGTCAATCCCGGTTATCGTTTTTTCCGATGGAACGCATTTAACTGAGCCATCAGATAATGATCTAAAAGCTAAGTTACAAGCTTTAAATATTATCTAAACTCAATCAACCGATATGGAATAAGGCAGCTGAAGTAGCTGCTGCTGAAAGCACCACAACCGGAAAAGGCGCACGCAGGATTAGCGCCAAAACAGCCACGCCAACTCCTGCCATTCTCTGATCTGCGACAATCCGCGAATCTTGAGTAAATGACTGCACTGCAACGAGCGCACTTAAGAGAGCGATCGGAATCAACGAATTAATCTTTAAAACTCTTGGATTTGATAGCCACTTCTTTGGAACGCTATAGCCCAAAATCTTCAACAGAAAAGCGAAGAGACTGGTGCCGATAACGGCGAGCCAGAAAGGTTCGATGAGGTTTACTTCCATATTCGTGCTCGCAATCCGAAGATCACAGCGAGAATAGATGTCGCAATAATCGGAAAGCCAGGAACAAAGTAAGGCGTCATCGCAAGTGCGAGTGCGCAAGCAGCAACCGCGAGCAAACGTTCACTCTTATTGGTTAACCGCGGCCAAAGCAGGCCAAGAAATGCTGCAGGAACTGCGGCATCAAGTCCCCAAGCTGCAGGATTCCCCATCGCTTGTGCGCCAAGTGCTCCGGCTAAAGTAAAGATATTCCAAAAAATATAAACGCCTATTCCGGTTAACCAAAAGCCTTGGCGCGCTTCGCGTTGTCCAAGATGCTCCTGCGAAAGTGCGACTCCAGTTGATTCATCGATAGTTAATTGCGCGGCTACAATTTTCTTTAAACCGCGAACCTGAAGTACTGGCGCCATACGGAGGCCATAGAGAGTATTTCGAACGCCGAGCAGAGATGCAGTTGCAATTCCACTCAGCGCACTGCCACCTGCGCCAAGAACTCCAACAACTGCAAATTGGGAAGCGCCGGTAAAAGTAAGAAGCGAAAGAAGGCAACTCTGCAGAACGCTAAATCCAGCAGCAACAGAGGCTGCTCCAAAAGCGATCCCATAGGCGCCTACGGTCAGCGAAACGCTCAATGATTGCGCGGCGGTGGCGCGGTTCACTCTAGACACGGGAGCATTCTGCCCTAGATATCCTCGGCGAGGTAGCGCCATATATATAAGGTGACGCCCATGAGTAATGAAGTCATTTTCCGCGACGATGTAACCGTTGAACTAGTCAAAGCCAGTGCCAGTGATGCCGATGTAATTTGGGCGGCGCGAGTTTCTACAGCCGGCGAGCAATCAATGGATGAGATCGGGGAAGATCCAGCGCGTTCTGCAGGGCTGATTAATTACTTAGCTCGCGAACGCCACGGCTCTCCATTCGAACACACTTCGATGACTTTCTTTGTAAGCGCACCAATTTTTGTATTCCGCGAATTCATGCGCCATCGCATCGCTTCCTATAACGAAGAGTCTGGCCGCTACCGCGAACTAAAGCCAGTTTTTTACATCCCATCAAAAGAGCGCAAACTCATTCAAGTTGGAAAGACTGGCGCATACACATTTGAAGATGGAACACCCGAGCAGTTCGACATCTCTGTAAAGGCGATGAAGGATGCATATCTAATTGCCTACGACAGTTACAAGAAGATGCTAGATGCGGGCGTTGCGCGCGAAGTTGCACGTGTAGTTCTGCCTGTCGCCACCTATTCAT
>JAIYCF010000003.1 GCA_027488165.1 Streptomycetaceae bacterium | reverse complement strand
GGAGCGGCGACAACTGCAGGTGCTGCAACTGGTGCGGCAGGGGGAGTTGCAACTGGTGCGGCAGGTGCAGAAGCTCCTGCGCCACCGATAACGGCTAGTCGTGCGCCAACGGGAACAGTTGAATCAACAGGAACGTCGATTGAAATAATTGTTCCAGCTACAGGTGAAGGAATTTCAGTATCAACTTTGTCGGTTGAAACTTCGAGAAGCGCTTCATCAACTGCGATTGAATCTCCAACGCCCTTTAACCAACGCGTAACAGTTCCTTCGCTAACGCTTTCGCCAAGTGCTGGCATCGTAATAATGGTTCCGGCAGATGCTGCAGGTGCAGCGGCAACAGGTGCTGCTGGAGGAGGAGTAACTGGTGCAGCAGGCGCTGCGGCAACAGGTGCAGCTGGAGGAGGAGTAACTGGTGCGGCAGCAACTGGCGCTGCAGGTGCAGGAGTTGAAGCGGGCGCTGCACCATCGGCGATGATGGCAAGTTCTGCTCCAACTGGAACTGTCTGATCAATTGCAACAACTATTTTTTGAAGAATGCCGGCAACAGGTGAAGGAATCTCTGTATCGACTTTGTCGGTTGATACTTCAAGGAGTGGTTCATCCATTGCGACATGATCGCCTTCGGATTTAAGCCAACGTGTGACTGTACCTTCGCTGACACTTTCGCCAAGTGCTGGCATAGTTACTGAGAAAGTCATTGCGTTTTCCTATTCTCTATCCGTGAGCGTGAAGTGGTTTGCCGGCAAGTGCCATATGCGCCTCACCCATTGCTTCGGAAAGCGTTGGGTGGGCGTGAATCAATGGAGCAACATCATCTGCTGATGCTTCCCAATTAAAGATAAGTTGAGCCTCGGCAAGAAGTTCACCGACGCGTGAACCGACCATATGAATTCCTAGAACTGGTCCACCTTTTTGCGAGACTAGTTTTATTGAACCCGCGGTGCGCAGAATCTGCGCCTTGCCGTTACCAGCTAAGTCGTAATTAAGTTCTACGACATCGTAACCCCGCTCTTTTGCCTGCGCAGTTGTGAGTCCTACTGAGGCAACTTCTGGTTCAGAGTAAGTAACTCGCGGAACGCCGTCATAGTTAATTGGACGTGGGTTTAGGCCCGCGATTTCTTCAGCAACCAAAATACCTTCACCGAATCCAACGTGGGCTAACTGCAACGTTGGGATCAGATCTCCAACGGCCCAAATGCCTGGCACATTGGTGCGGCACTTGTTATCAACTAAAACATATCCACGATCCATGGCGATGCCTTGTTCTTCATAACCCAGGTTGGCTGAAACGGGGCCACGACCAACGGCTACAAGGAGAACTTCAGCGGTAAATGTCTTTCCATCTTCAAGAGTTACGGTCACGCCATCTGCTGTTACAGCGTGAGATTTGAAACGAACTCCAAGTTCGAAGTTGATTCCGCGCTTACGGTAGGCGCGTTCTAGTTGCTTACTAGATGATTCATCTTCAAGAGCTACGAGATGTGGCAAGCCTTCAATAATCGTTACGTCGGCACCGAAAGATTTCCAAACTGATGCAAACTCGCATCCAATGACTCCACCGCCGAGAACGATTACGCTCTTTGGAACGTACTCCATCTTCATCGCCTGATCAGATGTGATGACTTTCTTTCCATCAATATCTAAACCAGGCAGAGTGCGCGCGTATGAACCAGTTGCAAGAAGAATGTTTTTACCGGTGTATCGAGCACCGTTGACTTCGATGGTGTCTTTAGCGACCAACTTTCCGTGGCCCTCAATAAAGGTGATGTTGCGAGATTTAACGAGACCTTGCAGGCCCTTATGTAACTTTGTGATGACGCCATCTTTATAAGCATTAACGCCAGTCATATCTATTGAGTTAAAAGTTGCGTTTACGCCGAAATGGCTCGCCTCGCGCGCGCCATCAGCGATTTCGCCAGCATGGAGCAGAGCCTTAGTTGGGATACATCCGCGGTGAAGACAAGTGCCGCCTAATTTATCTGCCTCGATCAGCGCAACGGAGAGTCCGAGTTGTGCGCCGCGTAGCGCAGCTGCGTAACCGCCACTGCCGCCACCTAAAACTACGAGATCAAAATTAGACACGTCTGCTGACTCCTTCATCACCGAGCGCCACGAAGCGGCTTGCTTTAGCCCTATCTTGCCAGTTCTGGCGTCTGATTACGAAATGGCGGCAGACTCAGCAAGGGCAACCAATGAGCGCAAAGCAACTCCGGTGCCGCCAACTGGCGTGTAGCCATATGGATCGCCTTCGTTGTAGGCCGGACCTGCGATATCGAGATGTAACCAAGGTAACTCTGGAGCGATGAACTCCTTAAGGAAGAGACCGGCAACCATCATTCCGCCCATGCGCTCTCCGATATTTGCCATGTCGGCAACAGGCGAATCAAGAGATGCGCGAAGTTCAATTGGAAGTGGCATTGGCCAGAACGCTTCACCAACTTCTTTTGTTATCGCAAAGAAGTGATCACTGAATTCTTGGTTATTGGTCATGATCGCACTGGTGCGCGTACCGAGAGCCACAACTTGGGCGCCGGTGAGAGTTGCAACATCAACAATTGCGTCGAGATCTTTGTTCTCTTGCGCTTTAACAAGTGCATCACCAAGAACCAAACGTCCCTCTGCATCAGGATTTAAAACTTCAATTGTTTTTCCACCATACATTGTGATGATGTCGCTAGGACGAGTGGCGTTGTCGCTGACCATATTCTCGGCAAGTGGTGCATAACAATCGATGGCTACAGGTAACTTAAGTAGTGCAATTGCGATGGTCGCTGCACACACGGCGGCAGCGCCTGACATATCCGATTTCATCGCCTCCATTCCGGCAGCTGGCTTTAGCGCTAAGCCACCGGTGTCAAAGGTGATGCCCTTGCCAACATATGCGTAGGTCTTGCGCGCCTTTGCTTTAACTGGGCGATATGAAATTTGAAGTAGTCGCTGAGGATTTGCTGATCCTTGCCCGACGGCAGTTATTCCGCCATATCCCTTCGACTTCAACTGCGCATCGGTCATTATCGAAACCTTCAGCCCTGCACCTGCACCGCCGGCTTTCTTAACGATGTCAGCAAATGTTTTGCAGAATGATTCCGGCGTTAAGTGGCTTGGGGGAGTGTTGATGAGATCGCGCACGACTGCTGTGTAATCGCCAATAACTGCGGCTCGCTTAACGGCTGCTTTGGCCTTTGGATCTTGGGCGAGAGCGGAGTGAACGGTCACTGACTTTAGGCTGGGGCGGCGATCGCTAAGTGAATCAACTCTAAATTTGTTAAAGACATATGCCCCCAATAGCGCACCCTCTGCAACAGCTCCGACAGCAGAGGCGCTCTTTGCAGGAAGAGAAAAGGTCGCACTGGAATTTCCGGCTAGTGCTCGCGCTGCAGCACCTGCAGCACGGCGCAG
>JAIYCF010000137.1 GCA_027488165.1 Streptomycetaceae bacterium | reverse complement strand
TCGTTAAGTGGTAGATCTTTGTAACGTGCAGCGACTTTACGAGTCTGCGGAACAACTACGCCAATAAATAGATCGCCTTCAGCGTAGTCACCGGGGCCGGTCTTAAAGAAACGTTGCAACTCAGCCGCTTTGCCAACTGATGCAAGGGCTTTGAGATCTGCAATGGCCTGTTTCGCGCTCATATCTAGATTCTATTCGCTATTCTTTTGTCTAAGAACTTTTGGCTTTACTAATTCGGTTATGGGGTAGCGATGTTTGAGGCGATTTTTCTCGGCGCGCTCCAAGGGCTAACCGAATTTCTGCCGATTTCATCTAGCGCACATATTCGTATCGCAGGCGAGCTATTTGGAACTAACTCGGATCCTGGCGCGACCTTCACCGCGATAACTCAAATCGGAACTGAACTTGCCGTACTTATCTATTTCCGCAGAGATATTGTTCGAATTCTAAGCGCATGGTTTAGTCAGATTTCTCGTAAAGAACTTCATGCAACCGAAAAATCAGATGCACGTCTGGGTTGGTTGATTATTCTTGGCACGCTGCCGATAGTTGCCTTGGGATATTTCGGCCAAGAGATAATCAGGAATGATTTCCGCTCACTATGGCTAATTGCCACAACATTGATTGTTTTCGGCGTAATTCTGGGGATCGCAGATAAATATGGAAAGACAGAAAGACAACTGCATCAGTTAACTCCTATGCACGGCGTTCTATATGGCATTGCGCAATCACTTGCACTAATCCCTGGCGTCTCCCGTTCCGGTGCAACAATCGCAATGGGTCGATTTATGGGTTACAGCCGCGAAGCAGCGCTGCGCTATTCATTCTTGCTTGCGCTACCTGCGGTTTTTGGAAGCGGGTTCTATGAGTTAAAGGGAGCCCTTGGTGAAAGTTCAGCAGATCAAGTTTTTTCACTACCTGAAACTTTTGTCGCGACAGCCATAGCCTTCGTAATTGGCTATGCGGTAATTGCTTGGTTGTTGAAGTATGTAACGACTAAAAGTTTTGCACCATTCATCATCTATCGAATTATTCTTGGCACCGCGATCCTGGTATTACTGATGACTGGAGTTATCGGTTAGGGTGGTTTGTAAAATAATTAATTACAATTCCACTAATTAGCTCATTCCAGTCATCTTCAGAGACTTTGTTCGGACTGAAATCATCAACGAGTTTGCCAAGTGTGTAAGCCTGAATGAAGACTGCTAGCGCTCTCGGATTTAAATCCTTGCGAAACCAACCCTTTTCTATAACTTCGCGGCATAGGTCTTCCAACCGTGAGGTAAGCCGATCAGTTTCAAGTGCCATTGCTTTCTGAAAACGTGGGTTACCTTCAGCATCGGCAAGTGCCCGAGCACGTTCTAGGCGATATTTAGCAAGATCGTGGCGCTGCGTTGCCTTGGTTACCGCCGCTAGAGCAGCTCGAAGTTCGTCAATACTTTTCGCCTTCGGAAGAATATTTGTCATAACGTCTACAGAGATAGAAATCCACTTTGAATAGCGCGCAACTTGAGCAGCTTCAACTAATTCACCAAGGTCTTCAAAGTGGTGATACAGGGAGCCTTTTGAGATTCCGGAAATCTCTAAAACTTTATCAGCCTGGATATCGGAAGGTTTGGTATTTTCTAATAGCTCTACAACAGTTTCTACGAGCAGAGCCTTAGTAGGGTGCATTGTGGCTCTAGACATAGTCGGATAGTAGCAATCCTGGTGCAATTGCGAAGGAGTTCGCTACGATAATTTAATGAGCGCAAACTGGTCGGGTACTGTTATTTTTCGAGATGAGCAGCGTGTGGCTCCATCATCTATTGATGAAATGCAGGAATTAATCTCCAAGTCTGTTCGGGTACGGGCACGAGGCAGCGCGCATTGCTTCAATGACATCGCAGATACTTCTGCTACAGCAATCACATTTGAGAACATGCCATCCGATATTGAAATCAATAAAGATAATCAAACGGTAAGAGTTCCCGCGGGAATGAAGTATGGAGAGCTAGCAGTTGCTTTAAACGATCGCGGTTGGGCGATTCACAATATGGCTTCACTTCCTCATATTTCCGTTGCTGGTGCAGTTGCAACCGCGACCCACGGTTCTGGTGTTGGCAATGGGAATTTAGCTACCGCCGTAAAGAGTTTGGAATTAGTGCTTCCTGATGGATCGCTAAAGAGAGTTAGTGAAGGAGATGTTGACTTTCTCGGCTATGTAGTTGGTTTGGGCTTAACTGGAGTTGTAGTCAACTTAGATCTCGCAATTGAGCCAACATTTAATATCTCTCAAACCGTTTACCGCGGAATGTCACGTGAAAGTTATGCTGCAAACTTAGATGAGATCATGAGCCTTGCTTATAGCGTTAGTTACTTCACTACCTGGGCTGCCGCAGGCGGGGGAGAAGTCTGGGCAAAGTTTAAATCCGGGACAACTGCACCAACCGAACTATTTGAAGCATACCCAGCGACATCTAATCGCCATCCCTTGCCTGGTTTAAATCCAGAACCTTGTACTGAACAGATGGCGGTAGGTGGACCATGGCATTTACGTTTGCCGCATTTCAAGATGGAGTTCACGCCAAGTGCTGGCGATGAAATTCAGAGCGAGTTTTTTGTTGCGCGTAAAGATGCACCGGCGGCAATAGCAGCACTTGAGAAAATTGCGCCACAGATAAATGAAATTCTCTGGGTAACCGAGATCCGCGCAATAGCCGCAGATCAACTTTGGATGAGCCCGCATTATCAACGCGATTCAATCGGAATACATTTCACCTGGAAAAAAGTAGATGCGGTCTATGAAATGGTTAAAGTAGTAGAAGCCACGCTTGCGCCCTTCAATTATCGTCCACATTTAGGCAAGGTCTTTTCGGCCAGCCCAGAGAATTTTGCCTCGGTTATGCCGAAATTAAACGACTTCAAGAAACTGATAAGAGAGATTGACCCAGATAATAAGTTCGGAAACGACTTTACTAATAACTTACTGGGGCTTTAAATCTCTAACTTGTAACCAAGTCCTCGGATGGTGTGAATTATCGTTGGATTAGCAGGATCTGCTTCAATTTTTGCGCGAAGACGCTTGATATGTACATCCAGGGTCTTGGTATCTCCAAAGTAATCATTGCCCCAAACACGATCAATTAACTGGCTACGAGTTAACACTCTTCCACTGTTACGCATCAGATACTCAAGCAACTCAAATTCTTTAAGCGGGAAAGTTACGGGAGTTGAGTTGACAGTAACCCGATGCTTATCGAGTTCCATTCGTATAGGGCCTACTGTTAATTCAGCACCTTCATCAATATTTGCTCCATCATTGGAATTGCGGCGCATAACTGCCTTAATTCGAGCCAATAGTTCGCGGGACGAGTATGGCTTGGTTACATAATCATC
>JAIYCF010000066.1 GCA_027488165.1 Streptomycetaceae bacterium | reverse complement strand
TGATGACCCACAAGAGGGAATCCCATCAGAGACAACTGAATACGGTCTAGCAAACGCTTGGGGTTAATCCCAGCGCTTTAGTGAATAACTAAAGAAGAGTGTTTAAAGAGGGCGGCTGCTTCGGCAGTCGCCCTCTTTAACACAATCTTTAAACTTAAGTTACAGTTCAAATAAAGTTTCGAAAGGACCAAAAAGTGAGTCAAGATACGGCTACTTACGACGCATCGGCTGAATTTCAGGGCCGCGCGACGCTAAGTCAAAAAACTCAAGCGCTCTTACATAAGTATCCGTGGCTCAGCTCCACGATGGTGCTTGTAGTTGCATCAATTACCTTTAGTTTTTTCAATGAAAACTTCTTAACACCATCTAACTTCTCACTCATCTTGCAGCAGGTAGCGATCGTCGGCGCCGTTGCAACTGGTCAGACTCTTATTATTCTTACTGCTGGTATCGACCTTTCATGTGGTGCGATCGCAATCTTCTCTTCAATGGCTATGGCAAAACTTGTACAAGGTACTCCGGCTGTCGAAGGTGACGGTCTATCAATCTGGATCGCGTTCCCAGCTGGTCTACTCGTAGGAGCATTTGCTGGCGCAATTAACGGATTCCTCGTTACAAAAGTTAAGTTGCCACCATTCATCGTTACTTTGGGAACATTTAACATCTTCCTTGCGCTAACACTTACCTTCACAAAGGGAACTGTTCCTGCAAATGAAATGCCTCCGTTCCTTCTTACTCTTGGACACTATGTAAATATCGGACCTTTCCGAGTCACAACTGGTGTTCTCTTCATGATCGCCATGTACATCGTCTTGGCGTTTGCTCTGCGCTACACAGCATGGGGACGCCACGTATACGCAGTCGGCGATGACATCGATGCAGCTCGCTTGGCAGGTATCTCAGTTAACCGAGTACTCATGAGCGTTTACATCGTTGCTGGTTTCACCTTCGCACTCGCAGCCTGGATCGTTATCGGCCGCGTAACGGTTGCTAGCCCAAATACCGGTGGTGATCTAAACCTCGATGCGATCACTGCGGTGGTTATCGGTGGTACATCTCTATTCGGTGGCCGCGGCACAATCTTCGGCTCACTAATCGGAGCGATCATCGTGGGTGTTTTCCGTAACGGCCTAACCCTTGCTGGTGTGGATCTCTACTTCCAGCTAATGGCTATCGGAATTCTTATTATCTTCGCTGTCTCTGTTGACCAATGGATCAGAAAGGCACGCAAATGAGTAAGGCACCAATTCTGCAAGCAGTTGGAATTACCAAGGCCTACGGTCGCGTTATCGCACTAGATGGCGCTGACCTTGAGCTCTTTCCTGGCGAAGTTCTCGCAGTAGTTGGCGATAACGGTGCTGGTAAATCAACGATGATTAAATGTCTTTCAGGGGCTGAAATTCCTGATCACGGTCAAATCATTCTTGATGGCCAAGAAGTTTCTTTTAAGCGCCCACAAGATGGACGCCATGCCGGAATCGAAACTGTGTATCAGACACTTGCTGTTGCGCCAGCCTTAGATATCGCATCAAACCTCTTCCTAGGTCGCGAGATGCGTAAGCCAGGACCGCTCGGTTCTGTTTTCCGCATGATCGATGGTTCAGGAATGCGTAAGGCTGCCAAGGATCACATTGCAGCTCTTGGTATCGGAACCATCCAGAACATTTCACAGGCAGTTGAAACACTTTCTGGTGGTCAGCGTCAGGCTGTTGCAGTTGCTCGTGCGGCTGCATTCGGTCAGAAGGTGATCATCCTCGATGAGCCAACAGCTGCGCTCGGTGTTCGCGAATCACGTCAGGTGCTCAAGTTGATCGAGTCACTGCGCGAGCGCGGTATGCCAGTTATCTTGATTTCACACAACATGCCTCAGGTCTTTGAAGTTGCAGACCGCATCCAGGTTCAACGCCTCGGAAAGCGCGCTGCAGTTGTTACTCCAAAGTCCCACACCATGAACGATGTTGTTGCGATCATGACTGGTGCGATGACCGTAGATAAGAAAGACCAAGCGCTTTCACCATTACGTTAATCGCTAGTAGAGATTGAAAACAATGGCCACTCCGGTTCGTATTGAATCGGATGTGGTCATTGTTGGTTCTGGGATAGGTGGCGCAACTGCCGCATATGCGCTGGCGCAAAAGGGCGTCAAAACGCTGGTTTTAGAGCGTGGAGAGCGGATGCCGCGCGAACCTGAAAATTGGTCGCCATCTGAAATCTTTATGAAGACCCGTTACAAGCCAAATGAAAAATGGGTTGATGAAAAGGGAAAAGAATTTGTCCCTGGGGTGCATTACTTCGTTGGCGGCAACAGCAAGGTTTACGGCGCATCCTTGCCACGCTTTAGCCGCTATGACTTCGGCGTAATCAAACATCAAGAAGGTATTTCACCTGCCTGGCCATTTACTTACGATGATCTAGAGCCTTTCTACTACAAAGCCGAAGAGTTGTACCGCGTCCACGGTGATGCGCAGAATATTTATGGCAATAACCGCACTACGCCCTTTCCATATCCGGCGATGAAGCATGAGCCATACGTTGAAGAACTCGGCAAACGGTTAACTAAGGCAGGCGTACATCCACATTCAAATTCAATGGGAATTGATCTAGGTCCTGGCGGAAAATGTATTCGCTGCAAAACATGCGATGGCTTCGTCTGTAAGTTAGATGCCAAGAGCGATGCTGAAGTAAATGCACTCAATCCAGCGATTGCAACAGGTCATGTAACTTTGATGACCTCGGTTCATGTGACACGAATTGTTCTATCTGCTGATGGGAAATCAGTTAGCCACCTCGAAGCAACTAGAGGTGATGAAGCCCTTGAGATTTATGGAAAGAAATTTGTAATCGCAGCCGGTTCTGTAAACACCGCAGCGCTGCTGCTTCGTTCTGGCGTTGCAAACTCATCAGATCAAGTTGGCCGTAACTTTATGATGCATAACAACAGCCATATTGCGGCAGTCGATATGCGGCGCAAGAACGATGTCACTTTCCAGAAAACGCTTTCCTTCACCGATTGGTATCTAGATGGCGGCAAGGGTTACCCACTTGGCGCCGTGCAGTTAATCGGCAAGGTGCAAGGCATCATGATGAAATCTTTTGCTAAGCGAGTTCCACTTCC
>JAIYCF010000079.1 GCA_027488165.1 Streptomycetaceae bacterium | reverse complement strand
TCAACGATCTTGCCGGGATATTCACCGGGCTTTGGACCAATGGGCTTTTTTGCCTTGGTCGATGTTGCGGCCTTCTTTGCTGTTGCCATGCGCGCATTCTGCCAAGATAAATGGCTAAATCGCGGTACCTACACGCGGTCTACCACCGACGATTGCAACACAACCTGCAGCCAACTCTCCACCTGCCTGTAAAGCAGCGGTTAAATCGCGGTTCTTGGAAAATGAGGCGATAAATCCTGCGGCGAAACTATCTCCAGCCCCGGTTGTGTCAACAACGGTGGTTGCAACTGCAGGAAGGCTAATGGAATCAAAGCCTCGTGCTTTAGCGATTGCGCCAGCGGAGCCGCGCTTAATAACAACTACTTGCGAGAAGTCGAGCAAGTAATCAAGCGCGCGTTCAATATCAACTAAACCAGTTAAGTAAATTGATTCCTCTTCATTTAAAAGAATTACATCCATCATTGAAAACCAGGTGTGCAGCTCTTTATCGGTTACATCTTTCATAGCGCCAACTGAAGCTGGGTCGAAGTAAATTGGTAGACCATCCGCTTTTATCTTGGCGATCATTGCCAGCACACCATCGCGGGCTAGGGGATTTAAAAGCGCATAACCTGAGATGTAAACCGCCTGAAATTGACTGAGATCTGGGAGATCATCCACAACTAATCTTGAGTTTGCACCCTTATCAGGAAACATTGTGCGCTCACCTGATGAGTCAACGAGAACCACAACAACGCCCGAGGTTTCACCTGGAATAACTAGATCCCCGTGACTTACGCCAAGGGAATCAAATTCCGCGACGATTGCAGCGCCCGCTGGATCATCTCCGACATGGCTAACGATTGTGCTTCGCGCATCAGTGCGCGTTAACCAGGCGGCGACATTGCCGGCTGCTCCACCACTGCTGGTGCTGATATGGCTTGCGGTATCGCTGCCGTAATTAATCTTTTGTGGAGAAACGTTTATGCGAGCGATCACATCGAGCATTACATCGCCAATACATAGAACGTTAATTGTCATTTAAATATCTCTTGGTTAGTGCCGCTGCTTAGCAACGGCGATATCAGCTGCCAGTGCTGAGTTAGATTTAATGATTTCGATATTTACCGAAAGAGATTCGCCTTCGCTGGCAGTGTGGAAATGCTCGAGAAGGAAAGGAGTAACCGCTTTGCCGATGATGCCGGCCTTACGCGCACCAGATAGCCCGCTCTTCAAGATCGCATCATGGCGCTTGCGATCCATCTCATGCTTTACCGGATTTGCGACAACTAGCGCGCTCTTATTGGTCTTTAGCGCCTCGCGGGAATGAATAATCTGCGCGATCTCAGCAGCGCTTTCTACGCGGTGTTCGATAGTAAAACCTGAATCAGTTAGATAGAAACCTGGAAAGGCGGTTGTCTTATATCCAACAACACCAATAGCAAGTGTTTCTAATCGTTCTAAAGTTGCTGCCACATCGAGAATTGATTTAACACCTGCGCAAACGACGGTGATATCTAATTGTGAGAGCGCCGTAAGGTCTGCTGATTCATCGAAAGTTTCATTGGCATCACGGTGAACACCACCCAAACCACCAGTTGCAAAGACGCGGATTCCAGCAAGAGCCGCTAAGTGCGCAGTTGCGGCAACCGTGGTTGCGGCGCTCTTCTTGCTAGCCGAGATAATGGCTAGGTCGCGACTAGATGCCTTGGCGATGTCATCGCGATTAGCAATTGCCTTTAATTGGTCATCAGTTAACCCGATATGAACAACCCCATCAATTACCGCAATAGTTGCAGGAACTGCGCCGTGATCACGGACGATATCTTCAACTTCACGCGCTACTTCTAAATTCTGTGGACGCGGTAGACCGTGGCTGATGATCGTTGATTCAAGTGCAACTATTGGTTTTCCTTCAGCCAGTGCTGCAGCAACTTCAGGCGATGGAGTAAATGGCATACGGTGGCTCATAAGCCCAACCTTACCCGTGAGAAGATACCTCCGTGCATCTCTCGCAAATCACTCCTTCGCTCTTTGCCAGCCTAGGTTTAAGCGATGCCAGCGATCAAATAAATTGTGGCCAAAGCCCGAGCGGGCGAGAACTGCTCTTTCTAGTTGATGGCTTGGGCGCAGATGCAGTTGAAAAGTTTTCTAGCTATATCCCAACTCTTACCTCATTGATTCGTCATGGCGCCGTGCGAACTTCATTTCCTTCAACAACTGCGACAAGCCTGGCAACGCTAACTACTGGAGTTAATCCAGGAACTCATGGCATGCTCGGTTACACCGTGCAAGTTCCACGCAGTGGTGGGCGAATTCTTAATTCACTTAAATGGGATGAACGAGTTGATCCAGCGATTTGGCAACCTGTTCCTACTTTATTCGAGCGCGCAATGGCTGCAGATATTAACGTCACCCACGTTGCGGCAAAGCGTTATGAAGATACTGGTTTTACGCGCGCAGTCTTTCGCGGTGCAAATTACCGTGGTGCCAATATCCACGAAGATTTAGTAACCGAAACGGTCGAGGCGTTAAAGAAGACGCCATCATTTGTCTATCTCTACGTAAACGAATTAGATGTTGCTGGCCATAGCGATGGCGTTGGTTCAGAGAAATGGTTGGCCGCGCTTGTTGCCATTGATCAACTGGTTGCGAACTTGCTAAAGAAACTGCCGCGCAAAACCAGAATTTGGCTAACTGCTGATCACGGCATGATCAATGTTGGCGAAAAGATAGTTATTGGCCAAGATAATGGCTTAGCAACTGATATCGCAACCATTGCCGGCGAACCTCGTGCCCGCCACCTATATCTGGCCGAAGGCGCTCCGCTTTCTGCACATCAAGAAGTGGCATCGCGCTGGGAAGAATATTTGGGGGAGAAGGCCACTGTTTATCTGCGCGATCAAGCTATTGCAGCAGGGCTATTTGGTAGCGAAGTTTCACTTGATGCATCGGATCGTATGGGAGATGTAATTGCGGTTGCGCATGGAGAAATGATCTTGATCGAAGCAGAGCGCGAAAAACAAGAAGGATCAATGGTGGGACACCATGGCGGTGCGACAGATATTGAAAGTTTTGTACCGCTACTAACCCATGTAACGAGTTAGTTTTCGGGGGTTGGTTCTTCGGTTGTTTTGCGACCAAACATAATTTCATCCCATGAAGGAACTTTGGCGCGTGCGGTAATTCCATCTTGGCTATCGCCAGGTGCTGGTGTCTCGCGAATTGAAACTAAACGTGGTGTCTCGCGGCTAACTTCAGCTTCAAATTCTTCATCCGTTGGATCGTTATCAGGCAGATCATCGAGAATTGAAGAGATACTGCGTACAGGCGCGCTATCGATGCGAATTGGTTCGCGTGGTTCGGTGCGTTCTTCAATACGTGAAGGATGTGATGGTTCGGCATAGACCAAACCAGGTTCGATGCGGCGCACAGGCGCTGCTTCACCGGTCATCCACGCTGCATTGTCATCGAGCGGAGTAATTGAACGGCGATGGGTATCGAATGAGAACTGTGCAGATCCAACGCCATCGCGGTTTGGATAATGAAGTTCGATAGTCCAAGTGCCATCTTCTAAACGCCAGGTGTTCCAATCAATCGCGTCTATATCTACACCGCGTGGTGCCAGCTTTGAAATAACAATGTCAAGAAAGGTTGGCGCATCTTTAGCGGTCTCTTTACCTTCACGACGTGGAGTTAAGCCATGTACTTGATCGATTATGAATAAACGCTCTTGCAAAATTGGCCCAGAGAAACGTTCAACTTTATCTACTGAAATATTTCCATCGCGAGCAATTACTTCCATAGTTTCGCCAGCGCGCAGACGGCGTTGAATCTCCTTAACGCTCATCACTTCGTTCTCGTCGCCAACTGGTACAGAAGTTAAACGTGGTTGATTTACGGTGGCGCGAAGGGTGTCGCTGATTCGCAAAGTGTGTTCGTTGCCATCGTTATCGGTGAGCGCTAGATGCACCCCATCTGGGGTCTTGCCGGTTAGGCGTAGCTCAGTCATGTGGGCGAGGATACCCGCAGCGGGTGAGAAAGTTGGGCAGGGTGAGCCCTTGGCTGAACGGGGGAAAAGGCCGATTTACGCTCGGCGCCCCATCTGTGGCAAGATACGCAGTCTGCGCGGCACTTTTGGTTGCGCTTGTAAACGCTTAAAAATAGATGAGGACCTTACGATGAATATTCTTGATGCCGTTGATGCGAAGTCACTTCGCCATGACGTCCCACAATTTCGCGCTGGAGATGAATTAAAGATCCACGTTCGCGTTATCGAAGGTAGCAAGAGCCGTATCCAGGTCTTCCAAGGAATCGTTATCCGTCGCCAAGGCGATGGCGTTCGCGAAACTTTCACAATCCGTAAGGTTTCTTACGGCGTTGGAGTAGAACGTACCTTCCCAGTACACACACCAGTTATTGAAAAGATTGAACTCGTAAAGAAGGGCGATGTACGTCGCGCCAAGCTTTACTACCTCCGCGATCTCCGCGGCAAGGCTGCCAAGATTCGCGAAAAGCGCGATGGCATCGAAGGTTACGGCGATGGAATTCTCTCAACTCCTGAGAAGGAAATAATCGTTGAGGCTCCGGCTGTAGAGGAAGTAGTGGCAGAGGCTCCTGTTGTCGAAGCTGTTGTTGAAACAGTTGAAGTTGTAGCAGAGGCACCAGCAGTTGAAGAAGTTGCAGTTGCTGAAGAAGCACCTGCTGCTGAAGACAAGCCTGCTAACTAAGTAACTCTTCTCTAATGCCACGCAAGGGCTCGCTTCTACGCGAGTTACCTATTCTCGTTGTTGTCGCGCTCGCAGTTTCGCTCGTCATCAAATCATTTCTAGTTCAGTTCTTCTATATTCCTTCGGGCTCTATGGAGAACACCCTTCAGGTCAATGATCGCGTCGCGGTCAATAAAGTCCCTTTCATTAGCAAATCTATAAATCGCGGAGATGTGGTTGTCTTTCGCGATCCCGATAATTGGCTCCCTGAGCCGTACACCGGTGATGGAAATAAATATTTAGCCAAGATCAAAGAAGGCTTTGTTGCTGTTGGTGTTCTACCGAATCCTGCAAAGCAATATCTGGTTAAGCGCGTTATTGGTGTTGCCGGCGATAAAGTCGAATGCTGTGCCAAGAGTAAGAAGTTAATGATCAATGGTGTTGAGATTGATGAGCCGTATATCTTCGCGGGAAATTCACCCAGCGATACTAAATTTAATGTCACCGTACCTGAAGGAAAAGTCTGGGTCATGGGAGATCACCGTGGCGCCAGCGCTGATTCACGTTTCCACCAAGATGATATAAATCAAGGAATGGTGCCTACTTCTAAAGTCACTGGGCGCGTTATCGGAATTATCTGGCCGATAAAGAATCTAGGAATAGTTAGCTCTTACTCTTCGCTTAAGTAGCTAGTTGCTTTAAATGGTGAAGGTAATTGAATCGCTGCTAATCGAAGCGGGTATAACGCCACTTGCCGGAGTAGATGAAGCAGGACGCGGTGCTTGTGCCGGACC
>JAIYCF010000125.1 GCA_027488165.1 Streptomycetaceae bacterium | reverse complement strand
TCGGAATCGTTATCGACGCCACTGGTGATGAGGTAATCCTCTCTGGTTCAGATTTAGAGACCTCAAGCAAATCTTTCTTTAAAGCAGATATCGCTCAACTTGGAAAAGTCTTAGTTCCCGGAAAACTACTCGCGGAAATTTCTCGCTCGCTTCCAAATAAACCAATCACAATAACTTTAGACGGTTCTCGAGTTCTAGTTACTTCAGGTTCAGCAAAATTCACACTGCCAACCCTTTCAATCTCTGAGTACCCAAACCTTCCAGAGCTTCCAGAAACAACAGGTGTTATTGCAAGCGACATTTTTGCAACCGCTGTTGCACAGGTTGCAATTGCTGCAGGACGAGATGATTCACTACCAACCCTTACCGGTGTACATATTGAAATTAATGAAGAAACCGTAACTTTGGCCGCAACCGACCGTTACCGTTTAGCAGTTCGCGAATTTAACTGGCAGCCAACTTCACCAGGTGTCTCAACAACGTCCTTATTGCGCGGTCGCACAATCGCTGACGCCGCTAAATCTCTAACTGGTTCAAAAAACGTTTCTCTTTCTTTCGCACCAGCAACTAGCAATGATCGTCTCGCAGGATTTTCCGGCGAAGGTAAGTCAATGACATCACGCATGTTAGATGGAACATTTCCCCCATACCGCCATTTGTTGCCACAAGAAGTAACAACCACTGCAATTGTTGAAGTTGCACCTTTCCTAGATTCAGTCCGCCGCGTTGCACTTGTAACCGATAAGACAGTTCCACTACGCCTTGAATTTGCGAACAACTCTGTCTCACTCGAAGCAGGAGCTGGCGAAGAAGCACAAGCAACCGAAGCAATTGAAATCTTGTTAAACGGCGAAGCGATCTCAATCGCATTTAACCCCGTTTTCTTAGCCGATGGCCTGCAGGCTGTCGGCACTTCATTTGTACAAATCTCATTCACTGGTTCTAATAAACCAGCGATCCTCATGGGCAAGTCAGAGCGCGATGGCAAGGTAATCGAAAACTATCGCTACCTCTTAATGCCGATGCGCTACGCCTCTTAAGGCGCCTTAAGTGCGCGTTAAAAAATTAGCGCTGACTAATTTCCGCTCATACAAATCCCTTGATTTAGAGCTCGCTCCTGGGCCGACCACTTTCATCGGAAACAACGGCTCTGGTAAAACAAATATCGCCGAAAGTTTGATCTACCTGGCTTACCTTTCATCACATCGCGTTTCTCAAAACCTTCCACTTCTACATCTCGGCACCGATCAAGCGATCATCCGCGCCGAGATCGAACGCGATGACCGCACTTTGCAAGTAGACCTAGAAATAAATGCCAGTAAAGCCAATCGTGCGCGGTTAAATCAAAATCCAACCAAATCACAACGCGAGATTCTTGGCGCACTACAAGTTATCTATTTTTCGCCCGAAGATTTAGATCTAGTGCGGGGCGAACCAACTCACCGCCGCGATTTTTTAGACAAACTTTTAATTATGCGCGCACCCCGAATAGCTGGAGTTATCTCTGATTACGACCGGGTTGTTAAACAGAGAAACACGCTACTAAAAACTCGCGCTCCTGAAAATGCGCTTGCTCCATGGACAGAGCAATTGATTAACCTAGGTGCACAACTGAGTGCCGAGAGAATTGCCTTAGTTGAAGAGTTAAACCCATATGTAACTGCGAACTATGCGAACTTAAACGAAGTTAAACCCGCCTCAATATCTTATAAATCTGCGACCGATGGTTTAAATACAAACACCGAAGAAAACATCCAAACTTTAACCATCCGCCAAATAGAGGTAGCCCGCCAAGAAACCGAGCGTGGTGCTTCGCTAATTGGGCCACATCGCGATGACCTACATTTACAACTCGGCGACTTTCCCGCAAAAAGCTATGCCAGCCACGGTGAATCTTGGTCGATGGCTATATCTCTTCGTATCGGATCATTTAACTTACTTAAATCTGAAGGCGCAGAACCAATTTTAATCCTAGACGATATCTTCGCCGAACTAGATACTGCGCGCCGCGCACAGTTAACTTCAGTTACAAAGATGGCTGAGCAAACAATTATTACCGCAGCCGTTGAAAGCGATCTTCCAGCAGAGTTATTATCAAGCAAGTACTACGTATCACCAGGAGTTGTAAGTAAAGAAAAGGCCACCGATGTCTAAACGTGATTTCGCCCTAGATTTATTTCGCAGCTACAAAACCGGATTTATTAAAAAAACTAAAGTAATTGAAGAGCGCACCTCCAAACCAGGAGACCCGACTCTTATCAATGAAGTAATTGAAGATTTAATCTCTCAACGCGATTGGCATTTAGGAATCGCTGAAGGAACACTCTTCTCAAATTGGAAATCAATTGTTGGCGACGAGATTGCATCTCACACAACCCCACTTTCACTTCTTGAAGGCGCCCTACTTGTGCAATGTTCATCAACTGCTTGGGCTACACAATTAACCGCAGTTGGTTTAGATCTTCTGCACTCGGTTCAAAAAAGCGCACCTGATGCAGGCGTGCAATCACTTAACTTCATCGGGCCACAAGCGCCCTCTTGGAAGCGCGGCCTTCGAACAATCAAAAACGAGCGCGGCCCACGCGATACCTACGGTTAAAAGCCTTAACGTCCCCTCACCCACTAGGAACCCTCAACCGTGCGCGGAAAATGGCGCATTACCCACACCTAAGGCTTATTGTGGCTAGCGCCTTTTCAATTTACCGATAGGATAAAGAGGCTAATTAAAGGAATTCCCCTTCTAGGGTGGTTTTAAGCCCAGAACCTGATTTGTGAAGGAGCTTTGAGTGTCTGAAAAGACCAGCGGTTACGACGCCAGCTCGATCACAGTCCTCGAGGGCCTCGACGCTGTTCGCAAGCGCCCCGGAATGTATATCGGCTCCACCGGCGAACGCGGCCTCCACCACCTGGTTTATGAAGTCGTCGACAACTCTGTAGATGAAGCCCTCGCGGGTTATTGCGACGAAATCAATGTGACTTTAATGGAAGACGGATCACTGCAATGCGTAGATAACGGGCGCGGTATCCCAGTTGATATCCACCCAGTTGAAAAGAAACCAGCGCTCGAAGTTGTTCTTACAGTTTTACACGCCGGCGGAAAATTCGGTGATGGTGGTTATTCAGTTTCTGGCGGTCTACACGGCGTAGGTATTTCTGTTGTTAACGCACTTTCTACAGATTTATCTGTTGATGTACAACGCGATGGTTTCTTCTGGTCGCAAAGTTACAAACTTGGTGTTCCAACCGCGCCAGTTAAAAAAGGTGAAGCCTCAACCAAAACCGGAACAACAGTTCGCTTCTGGCCATCTGCCGAAATTTTTGAAACTACAGATTTCTCTTTTGAAATTCTCTCCACCCGTTTCCGCGAAATGGCATTTTTAAATAAAGGTTTACGTTTAACCCTTACCGATATGCGCCCCGGCCATGTCGACGAAAAAGGCGAACCGCTACATGTAAATTACAAATACGACGGCGGAATTGCTGACTTTGTAAAACACCTAAATTCAACGCGCGGTGAAACCCACAAATCAATTATCTTCTTTGAAGCCGAAGATAAAAAAGCCAAACTTTCTCTTGAGATTGCGATGCAATGGAACGCTGGTTTCTCAGAATCCGTTTATACCTTCGCAAATACAATTCACACCCACGAAGGCGGAACTCATGAAGAAGGTTTCCGTACCGCACTTACATCTGTTGTAAATAAATTCGGCGAAGAAGCTGGGTTTATCCGCAAGAAAGAAGATCGCCTAACTGGTGATGATGTCCGCGAAGGTTTAACTGCAATCGTTTCTATCAAACTGGGCGAGCCACAGTTTGAAGGACAAACAAAAACCAAACTCGGTAACACTGAAGCAAAATCATTTACCCAAAAAGCTGTTAATGAATTTTTAACTCAATGGTTTGAACAAAACCCACAAGAAGGTAAAGACATTGTTCGCAAGAGCATCGATGCCGCAGCAGCTCGTGTAGCAGCGCGTAAAGCCCGTGATTTATCGCGTAACCGCAAGGGCCTACTCGAAGGCCGCGGTATGCCTGGAAAATTGGCGGATTGCCAATGGACCGATCCATCAAAGTGTGAGCTCTATATCGTCGAAGGTGACTCAGCTGGTGGTTCCACAAAAGGTGGACGCGATTCACGTAACCAAGCTGTACTTCCAATTCGCGGCAAAATTCTTAACGTTGAAAAAGCGCGCATCGACCGCGTCTTACAGAACAACGAAGTACAAGCGCTAATTACCGCACTTGGCACTGGCGTTCACGAAGATTTCGATATTGAAAAACTTCGTTACCACAAAATTATTTTGATGGCCGATGCTGATGTCGATGGACAACATATCCGCACATTGCTACTTACTTTGTTATTCCGATTTATGCGCCCGTTGATTGAAAAAGGTTTTGTATATCTCGCACAACCACCGCTTTATAAAATTAAGTGGGGCGGCAAAGATGAAGTTGAGTACGCATTTTCTGACCGCGAACGCGATGGCATGATCAAGATCGGTCTTGAAGCCGGAAAACGTTTACCTAAAGATGACGGTATCCAACGCTTTAAAGGCCTTGGCGAAATGCCAGCAAAGGAACTTTGGGATACAACCATGGAC
>JAIYCF010000104.1 GCA_027488165.1 Streptomycetaceae bacterium | reverse complement strand
ACTTTCTCAGCTGCCTCTATGACTGGATATACAAAAGCACGAATCGTTCTAACTGGTTCGATGCAGCCATCCATTGATCCTGGCGACGTAGTTATAACCGTAAATCCAAATAACGTGGTCCCGCAGATTGGCTCTGTCGTTGCCTATCAAGCACGGCAATTTGATGGCACACCAGTTGGCGTATTTACCCACCGCATCATCGGTGGAAATGCCATCGATGGTTGGCGCCTAAAGGGTGACAACAACCCATCTCCTGATATTCAAACTCCAAAAGCGGCTGACATTCTTGGCACGGTAGTTGCAACTATTCCTTTTGTTGGCCACCTACTTAACCGCCGTATGTTGTTCACGCTAATTCCGTTATTGATCGGAATCTGGTTTGTTATCGACACCTTGCGAGGTGGCCAACGTGATTAAAAAACTTGCATTTCTTCTAGCGGTCTTTTTTCTCGCCACACCTGCGGCAAATGCTGCAACAGCACTAAACGTTCCCCTTTTAACTTGGGAAGCCGGCAAGCAGCAGGTGGTAATTCTCGGCGGACCTGGCAGCAATGGCGCCTGGAAGATGCAATTAGAGGGCGACGGCATTGAGCCTTTGGTTTTCAAACAGACTCGACCTGATGCGAATGGTGCTTTTCTTTACACAGTCGATCTTCCTAAAGATTTAACCCCTGGCGCTTACGTTGTTCAGGCAGTTGAGGAAGATGGCACAAAAACTATTGTTGCCGGAATCCAAGTAAAGGAGCGCGAAACATATCGAATCGTGCAGATTCCAAGTGACCTCAAGTTGCTAGTAATGATCTTTGCCGGGTTAACAGCAGTTCTCTCTGTGATTCGCAGCCGTAAGTACGCAAATCTAGTTTTCACTCGCCGCAGCGCTCCAGAGAAAGAGAACTTCTTCTATCGCTTCCGCAATACCCGCTTAGCATCTGAAGGCGATTCTCTGTCTAGATATCTCGCGCTGCAATCTGGTGAAGCACTTCATCGCCTAAGCCCAACTTTATGGTCATTACTTCCGTGGCTTGCGATTCCGCTTGGCATTTACACAGCGCTACAGATTCAATTTGATGCCGCAATACCAAATGGTCCGATAGTTCTCTTCTTTATCTGTGCCGCTATTGGCGCATTTGATGCCGCAACCGGAATCTCCTTAGCGCTTTCTCTCGGGTTCATGCACGTTGCACTCGGTAACGCAACAAGCCTTCGCTCACTTGCCGTTGTTGGAGCATTTACTTTGGCTTGGTACTTACCAGCGCTAGTTGCATCACTTATTCGCCTGACTATTAATCAAGATTTCAAACGACTTTCACCGCAGATCGCAAACGTGGTTAGCGCACTCCTTGCAGGAATTTTTGGTGGAGCCTCTGTTGCGTTATCAACCATTCTTACTGATTCGCTTGTAATAAATCGCCAGGCTTCAGAACTACTTCGTTGGCCATTAGCGGCAACGGTGGCAGCAGTTATCTTCTTTAAGTATTTATTTGAATCGATCAAGGAACCAAGCGAAGGAAGAGAAGAAAAACTCTTCTTGGCACGTGTTGTTAGCCCAGGTTTTGCATTCATTCTTTTCTTCTCATCACTGCTATTGATTTATGTTTGGACAAATAACGCCGTTGCAACATTCGTTGCCGGCGCTGTTATGTCAGCCCCTTACTTCTTACTATTTGTGGTCTTCCCAAAACTTGGCCGATTGAAGCTGCCAGCAGCAAAGCGAAACGTCTTAATCGAGGTCGCGATAGTCGTGGGCCTTACTTTCGCCGCATATTGGGCAATTCAGACCCTTCCACAGGCTGTTATTATTAGGTCTCGAATATTTATTCTGATTGGTTTTGTGCCAAGTCTGCTGCATGCGATCTATTCAGTAGCCATCGCCTCAGCCGAATACGCGGCGCGAAATGAAGAACAGGAGGTGGCTTCATGAAGTTTTTAAATCGTTCTTTAGTCATCACTCTTCTTTTTCTAGCTTCCGGAATCGGAATCACCTTCGCTTCTGAAACGGCCACATCAACAATCAATTTACTTTTGGATGCGAATTCAACAGATCCAAATTCAAGTGATAACCAACCACTAACACTTCTTGTAGGCCCACCTGGACCTGAAGGACCGGCAGGTCCTGCTGGATCTCCGGGTGAAAGAGGCGAGCAAGGTTTACCTGGTGAATCTGTGGTTGGTGCTGCGTTAAACGTTGGCGATGCAAACTGTCCAACTGGTGGTGTTCGCTTAACTATTGGAACAAACAATGTTTATGTATGTAATGGTCGCGATGGTGCTGCAGGTGCAACTGGTCCAGCAGGTGCCAATGGTTTACCTGGCGCACCTGGCACAAACGGATTAAATGGCGCTGCAGGTCCAGCTGGTCCGGCCGGCCCTGCAGGTCCCGCAGGTCCAGCAGGTGCTAACGGAACTGGCGGCGGTGGCGGAACCGGAACTGGTTTCGGAGCAGGAACACTTGTTGCAGGTGTTTGCGATGATGCAGTTGATGTACAACTCAAGCATTCATTTGCCGGTGGAAAATTCTCAATGAACCAAATCTTGATGACTGGCATTAAAGATGCCTGCGCCGGCACAACGCTTAAGGTTTATTTTAATATTCGCACAGGTGCTTTGTACGGCGATGGCGCTGGAACAAGTTACGCAGCCAATAACGAAATCGTTTGCCAGCGCGCAGTTAGCGTCGCTAACTGGACAGGTACAACCGTAGACGCACGTCAGATGACCATCGAAGGTACAACTACCTGCACAAACGCAACTACTAATACCACTTTGGCTTTAAACACAATTAGCTCACGCGATTTGGCTACCAATATCGGCTTCGAGTTGGGCTAATGATGGCTAAAAAGAATCAGACCACCACAGCGCCCGAGGTCAGCAAACTGCCTATGAAGCAGGATGAATCTCCGCTTGTTATCGACCTTCCTGATGGCCAGAAATTAGTTGTAGGGCGCATGGAAAACGGCAGCGTTATCGAGGTTGCAACCTGGCGCGGTACTGGTCGCCCAGATTCGCGCACGTCGCGATTGATGCTTGGAATGTCATCTTCTGCAAATGCGCCAGCTGATCCAAGCCAAGCAGAGCCAGCAAAAGCTAATTCAAAACCAGATGCACTTGCCGTTGTAAAAGCAACTGCAGCAAAAGTTTTATCTCTCGTAAAGCAGATTCCCCTAACACCTTTGACTAAAAAAGTTCAGGCACAGTTCTCGAAAAAGAGCGATAAGCCATTTATTAAAACTGTCGCCAATGAGAGCAAGCCACGTGAAAGTGACGATGTTGAAGATTGGCTAAACAGCATCCTCGCCAAGTCAGAGGCAAAGGTATCTGCTGCAAAGACTGAAGTTTCAACGGATGTGAAGAAAGAAGTAGCAAAGCCTGCAACAACAAAGAAACCAGTTAAGAAAGCCGCCGCCAAAAAGACGGCTGCCAAGAAAACTAAAGGGAGAACTCGCTAATGGCACGATTTAAAGTTCCAGCGATTGTTGTCGCTGTATTGGTACTTGCGCTTGCTCTCGGGTTTCGCTTAGAACACCCGGCATCAGGATTTAAGACTGCTCTTGGCTCTCCTTCATCTTCAGTTGTGATCACCAAGAAAGCCGATACTTATTCAGTCGGAGATAAAGTCGTTGTTAAGTCAGCTAGCGAAGAGCTTTCACCGCTTCTTGGTCAGGTAACTGCAATTACAGGTGAGCAGTACTCAGTGACAAATGGTGTTTTCTTAGAGACTATTTCGAGTGAAAATGTAAAAGGCAAGATGATTGTGGTTCTGCCCTTCCTAGGATATTTACTAGGAATCGTCGGACTTTAATTCTTTAGATATACGAGGTAAGTAATGTTTAAGGCAGTTTCGGCACCGCTGAAATTGTGGCGTACCAAAAGACTGCAAATTAATATAAAGGTACGCAAGGCTCTGATTGTTTCCTTAATTGCGCCAGTATTTGTGGCTGTTTCTGCTCCAACTCCTGCACTTGCAAATAGTTACGCCTCAGGCACCGCTTGTT
>JAIYCF010000008.1 GCA_027488165.1 Streptomycetaceae bacterium | reverse complement strand
CCATCCATCACTATCGCGATGTGTTCTGGAACCTCAATCTTCTTCGCCACTTTTCCTAAACTCTCTCCACAATCGGCATGCTGCGTAACCCGCGTTCGAGGTGCCATTGTAAGTAAGCAACTACTAAACCACTAGCCTCGCGGCGATTTCTTAACTCACTTGCTTGGGCAGCATCCCAATCTCCACTTAAGAGCGCACCAAGTAGCTCGAGGGTTTCAGGCGCAGGTGTGGCACATGCCGATGGGCGACAATCCATACATACCGAGCCGCCACCAACTAGCGAGAAGTAACGATGCGGGCCAGGTTTTTCGCATCGCGAACAATTCGAAGTCGATGGCGCATAGCCACCAATGGCAAGTGAGCGAAGTAAAAATGCATCCAAGATAAGTGATGCGTCGTAACGATTTTCTGCCAGAGCCTTCATGCCGCCGACAACTAATTGAAACTCTTGCAACGCTGGTTCGTACTCTTGCGAAGTAAAGCGTTCGGCAGTTTCTAGAATCGCAGAAGCAATTGTCCAACGTTGATAATCCTCGGTTAGCGCTTCACCGTAATTGTTGATCGCCTCAACTTGGGTGATCGTGTCAAAGGTGCGGCCTTTGTGGAGTTGAATATCGACATGGCTGCCTGGTTCAAGGCGCGCCCCAAATTTAGACATGGTGCGACGAACGCCTTTAGCTACTCCGCGCACGCGACCGTGTTCGCGAGTTAAGAGCGTGATGATGCGGTCTGCTTCACCCAACTTCTGGGTGCGCAAAATAATCGCTTCGTCACGATAAAGGCTCACGAAGGTAAAGGTAGTCAGCGGATAGCGCGATTTATTGCAGACACGACCGCTTTAAGTGAAGCAGTTGTGGTGTTTGGGTCGATTCCGACGCCCCAGAAAACTTCGCTACCGATTGAGCACTCCAGATAGGCAGCTGCTGATGCATCGCCGCCGGCAGAGAGTGCATGCTCGTAGTAATCAAGGACTCGAACATCGACTCCGTAATCTTGCAAGATATTGCAGAACGCGGCGATTGGTCCGTTGCCTTGTCCCGTAAGTTCTTTAACTTCCCCGCGATCAAGAATCGTCACTGTTAAGTGAACATCTTCATTAAGGACTGAAGTTTGAGAAAGACCCTTTAGGCGGAAACGACCCCAAGGTGCAGAATCAGTTGGCAGGTATTCATCTTCGAAGATATGCCACAACGCATCTGCAGTTATCTCGCCACCTTCGGTATCTGTCTTAGTTTGCACAACGCGACTAAATTCAATCTGATGGCGACGTGGCAGATCAAGATGATGTTCGTGCTTCATTAAATATGAAACACCGCCCTTGCCGGATTGCGAATTAACGCGGATAACGGCTTCGTATGAGCGGCCAATATCTTTTGGATCAACCGGCAAGTAAGGAATCGCCCAAGTAAATTGATCTTTATCAACGCCTGCTGCTTGAGCATCTTTTTCTAGGTGCTCAAAACCTTTCTTGATCGCATCTTGATGCGAACCAGAGAAGGCGGTGAAAACTAAATCTCCACCGTATGGATGGCGTTCTGGCACGCGCAGTTGATTGGCATATTCCACGGTGCGGCGAATCTCATCGATATCTGAGAAATCGATCATTGGATCGATGCCGTGTGAAACCAAGTTCATTCCTAGGGTTACGAGGCAAACATTTCCGGTGCGCTCACCATTTCCAAAGAGCGTTCCTTCAATGCGATCTGCCCCTGCTAAATATCCAAGTTCTGCTGCAGCAACACCGGTGCCACGATCGTTATGCGGATGCAGTGAAACGATTACGCTCTCGCGATTTACTAGGTTGCGACACATCCATTCGATCGAGTCGGCGTAAACATTTGGCGTTGCCATCTCAACTGTTGCTGGCAAGTTCATGATCGTCTTCCACTGCGGAGTTGGTTTCCAGATCGCATTTACCGCGTTGCAAACCTCAACCGCGAATTCGAGTTCTGTGCCGGTATATGACTCTGGAGAATATTCAAATGAAACCTTGGTGCCGGGCACGGTTGAAACGAGATCTAGACAGAGCTGTGCACCATCAGTTGCGATCTTCTTAATGCCTTCTTTATCAAGGCCAAAGACAACGCGACGTTGCAGAGTTGAGGTTGAGTTGTAAAGGTGAACGATCGCTTGCTTTGAACCTTTGATCGCTTCATAGGTGCGGCGGATTAGCGGTTCGCGAGCCTGCGTCAACACCTGGATCACAACATCATCAGGAATCATGTCTTCATCAATGATTTTGCGGACGAAATCAAAATCAGTTTGTGATGCAGATGGGAAGCCAACTTCAATCTCTTTGTAGCCCATCTTTACCAAAAGCTTAAACATCGCCAATTTGCGCGGAGTATCCATAGGATCAATCAGCGCTTGATTGCCATCGCGTAGATCGACCGAACACCATTGCGGCGCCTTGGTCATCTGCTTAGTTGGCCAGGTGCGATCCTTAAGATCTACTGGAATAAATGATGAATAACGATGCACTGGCATCGCTGAAGGTTTTTGATCAGGGAAATTCTTTTCTTGCGACATTTGCTTAACTCCTAGTGTCTTAATTTGCGGGGTTGTGCTGGGTTTTGTCGGGTTTTACCGGTGCGACAAACCCCGCGGCGAGGGGACCGGTTACTTGGCCCCGCCACGGCAGCGAAGGAGGAGGCTGCGAAGTGTCATGTATAAATAGTAACGCGATCCGTCAGATACGAGCAAGCCAGGCTTAAAAGACGTGAACCTGCTCCATAACTTCCATAATCTTTACAGTTTCGGCAAGGCTAAGGATTGGGCTTTCAGTTAGCCCTTTAGCGATGCACTCTTCAACGTGAATTGCTTGATATTGCATGCCACGTCCGTCGATTTTCTCTTCGTAAGTGCGCACTAGTTGATGCTTGTTATCGTAGATACTAAATGTGGTTTGTTCGAAGAACCAACCATCAATTTCAATACGGCCTTTATCGCCATGAATTGCTGCGGTTAGTGTGCCGGCCATTGTCATGCAAGAGTTAATCAAAGCTAGGCTGCCATTGTTATATTGCAATACCGCAGCAGTAGCTGAATCAACTCCAGTATCAGTCATAATCGATTTTCCGCTAACTGAATCTGGGAAACCTAAAGTGCGAATCGCCATATGCATCGGATAAATACCTAGGTCGTAATGGGCGCCGCCACCTTGTTCACGATTCCAAAGACGCGGCGCTCTTTCTGGGGGAAGGTACTGGCTGTGATCGGCATAGACAAAGTGAGGTGTTCCGATTTCACCAGCAGCGATTGCTGCAAAGACTGCGTTCATAGTTGGCAAGAAGCGAGTCCACATCGCTTCCATTACAAAAACATTTTTGCGCTTGGCAGCTGCGTAGATCTCATGAGCATCCGCAGCGTTCATGGTGAAAGGTTTTTCTAGCAGAACATGCTTGCCTGCTTCGATGGCAAGTAGCGCATGATCGCGGTGCAGTGTCTGAACAGTGGAGATATAGATGACATCTACTTCGGGATCTGCAACCAGGGATTCGTAATCTGG
>JAIYCF010000010.1 GCA_027488165.1 Streptomycetaceae bacterium | reverse complement strand
AGAGACCACGTCAAACGACGACGTTTCTTAACGTTTTCGATTACATCTGGCCAAAGGCGTCGTAAACCAGCGATATCAATTACTTTGTTTTTCTCCGACGCAGATTGGCTCGTCGACTCGGGAACTTTTTCCGACTTCACAGAAACTGCTTGGCTTGGCGCCTCGGGAAAAGCTTCTTTAGAGTCGCCTCCGCCAACAGTTTCTTTTGAAGTCTCTTCCACTACTGGTGCCGTAGTTTTCTTTGGGGCTGGTGGAGTAACTGGGGTGGGAGAAGTTGCGATGTTTTCGACTCGTTCGAGGCGTTCGATGCGGGAAAGTAAACCGGTTTCAGAGTTGTCTCCGCCGGGAAGAAGCATGCGGCCGCAGATAAGTTCGAGAATTAAACGGGGCGCAGTTGCACCGCGCATCTGGGTTAGCCCTTCGGCTGCAATATCTGCGCAGCGAGATAAGTTGGCAGCGCCGATGTTGGTGGCTTGTTTGCGCATACGTTCTAGTTGATCGTCTGGAAGTCCGCGCAGAATTGAATTGGCGTTTGTTGCTTCAAGTGCATCAACAATCATTAGATCGCGCAAACGTTCGAGTAAATCGCCCGCGAAACGACGTGGGTCGTGACCGGATTCGATTACGCGGTCAACGGTTTTAAACAAAGTAGCGCCATCGCGTGCGGCAAGTGCATCCACTGCATCGTCTAGTAATGCGCCATCGGTAAAGCCAAGTAGCTGAATGGCGATTTCGTAGCTAACTCCATCGGGACCAGCTCCTGCTAGCAATTGACCGAGTACAGAAAGTGCGTCACGTACTGAGCCACCGCTAGCGCGAACTACTAGTGGAATAACGCCTTTAGCAACGGTTACGCCTTCTTCTTTACAAATCTTTTCCAGGTGCTTCGCCAAAATTCCCGGCGGAACAAGTCGGAATGGATAGTGATGTGTACGTGAACGGATTGTTGAAATCAACTTTTCTGGTTCAGTTGTAGCAAAGATAAAAATTACGTGAGGGGGTGGTTCTTCAACAACTTTGAGCAACGCATTTGCTGCACCTGGCCCAAGTTGGTGAGCTTCATCGATGATGTAAATCTTGTACTTGCTTTGTACTGGTGCAAAGAATGCTTTATCGCGCAGATCGCGGGCATCGTCTACTAAACCGTGTGTGGCCGCATCGAGTTCGATGACATCAAGTGAACCGGGGCCATTTGCAACTAAATCTTTACAGGATTGGCAGGGGCCGCAAGGAGTTGGGGTTGGGCCTTCTTCGCAGTTAAGTGAGCGCGCCATGATGCGAGCGCTAGAAGTTTTTCCGCAACCACGAGGTCCGCTAAATAAATATGCGTGATGTGTTTTGCCAGAAGTGAGCGCATTAGAAAGTGGAACAGTGACGTGTTCTTGTCCGATTACATCTGCAAATACCGATGGTCGATATTTTCTATACAACGCGAGTGACATATTCACTCCTCTCTTCTGCGCAACAATATTTACAACCTATTACAAATCACTGACCTGCACTATATAAAGGACCCCTCACGCACCCATCAGAGCGCGCCTACCCTTGCTGTATTCCTACCCTGGGGGAGTTCAGCGCGGTAATGCCGCGTGAGGGATCTGGCGTAAGGATAGTTGTTACACCTATACCCTTAGCCAGTCGGGAGCGATCCCGCCAGGAGGATTCGCATAGCGGCCGAGTGCGCACGCTTGGAAAGCGTGTAAAGGGCAACCTTTCGAGGGTTCAAATCCCTCATCCTCCGCTCGTTTCACTCGCTTCGGCTGAATCACTCCATTAAACGGTTATTTATCGAACCGCCTCAGAACTGCATAGATTGCAACACCAGCCAGAGCTGCGGCAGGGATACTCACATCTACATCTCCGAGAGATTTTGAAATCGGGCCGACGTAATCAACTGAGGAAATTCCGAAGATTCCAACAACGCTTCCGATGATCCAAGCTGTCACTGCGCTGAAATTCCAGCCGCCTCGATACCAATAGATTCCACCGGTGGATCTCTCATTGAAAGCCTGTAGCGCTGACTTATCCAACGCTCCGGAAACTGAGAAATATCCGTAGAGAGTTACCGCTATCCAACTAGTTGCTAAACAAGTTAGAAAGAGAACTGAGTTAGTAACTGCTGCCTCGGCGTCATAAATAAACTTTCCAACAAAGACGAGTCCGGTAGCAATTGCAGCAACTAGAGCAGTTGAGCGAATGCGCGATAAGCGAGGCAGAATCGCATCCAGATCAAGACCCATGCTGTACAAATTAATTGATCCCTGGCCAAGGCTTCCAACAAATCCGATTAGTAAGAGTGGGATCAAAAGCCAGCTTGGTACGCCAGCAACATAGCCACTGGCAAAAGAATCTTCATCAAAGGCCGCGGTTGCGACAAATGCCCCAAAGAGAGTTGGAATAGAAAGTCCTACGAACATCGCGATAAAAGTGTTGAGCACAATTTCTCGCGCAGAATGTGACTTCTCTGAAATGTAACGAGACCAATCTCCAGTCTGGGTTACAAATGAAATTGGTCCGGCCGCACCTGCAGTCAAAGCCGCTAACAACCAGGTTGCATTTAAAGATCCCAGCGCATAAACCGATGGATCTCCTGCATATGAAGGATCAAATGCATCCCATAATCCAACGATAGAAAGTAGAACGAGAACAATCATTACAGGCGCTACCCAAGTATTAAGTCGCACAATCATTT
>JAIYCF010000056.1 GCA_027488165.1 Streptomycetaceae bacterium | reverse complement strand
GGGATCAAATCAAACGCATTGCATCTCGCACAGCGGCCGCAATAGATCTAGGGCGCGAGCTAAAGGACTCAGAGATAGTTCTACTAGATCGTTGGCATGATGGAATTTATGGAGTTGCAGGCCCGCGCACCATCGAAGCGATTCGTTTGGCTGGAAGACTCGAAGGCATGATTACCGATCCGGTCTATGAAGGAAAATCAATGGCAGCGATGATTGATTTAGTCCGTGAAGGATTTTTTCAAGAAGGTTCAAGAGTTCTTTACGCGCACCTGGGCGGGCAACCAGCGATCAATGGATATACCGGAGCCTTTTAACTTATTTAGTAAATGTCGGCTTCAAAAGTCCTAGGTCAAGTACTCTTTCGATAAGCGCCATTGCTTGCACCAATCGGTCTTCTTGATTAGCTCTAGCAACAACACCCACTGCGACAGGCAACCCATCAACTAGGCCCATCGGAAGTGCTCCGATCGGAGTGCCGGCAATCGCTGGCGCCATAGAGATCCAAGAAGCCGATCCGTAATCATCTCCCCCGCCGAGATTGCTCTTCCATGCCGGTGCATATGTTTCACCGATCAAAATATCGAACTTTTCGAAGGCGGGATTTAATACTTTGTTTACCGCCCAATCTAAATTTTCTTCTCGCAACTTCTGATAGCCACTGTTTCGCCCACCTAATTGCAGTGCCATATCAAAGTATTCCTGCCCGAAGTGCTGTAGCTCTGCTTCCTTATTTGCAAGATTGAAATCAACCACATCCTGCAAAGTTTTTACGCGCGCTCCCTGACGCGTCGCAAGATAGCTAGCTAGATCTTCGTTAAGTTCGTGCATCAAAACCTTGAACTCTGCTTCACCTTCTTGATCACTCGGAGCAGGTAGAGATAGTTCAACAACTTTCACATGCTTACTTAACTTGCTAACTAGTTCTTGAAACAATTGATTGGTGCCGGGATTCTGCGTTACCCACTCGGTCACGACACCGATGCGGATTTCAGAGCCATCGTTCACCGCAGATTGGTATCCACTCTTGCCAGTAAGAATTTCCAACAAGAGCGCGGCCTGCGCAACGCTTTGGGCCATAGGCCCTGGTGTGTCTTGGCTAGCGCTGATTGGAATCATCGCATCGCGCGGAATTGAACCAACAGTTGGCTTAATACCAACGCATCCGTTTAAGGAAGCGGGGCAAACAATTGATCCATCAGTTTCGCTACCCACGGCCATTGAAACTATTCCGGCTCCGACTGCAGCGCCTGAACCGGAGGATGAACCGCCTGCACTGTGTGCGTGTTTCCAGGGATTTGCAGTCAGCCCACCAACTGCTGACCAGCCACTAGTTGAATTTCCAGATCGAATATTTGCCCACTCGGAAAGATTTGTGGATCCGATGATCGTTGCACCCGCGGCACGCAAACGCTTGGCAATTGTTGAATCACGAACCACCGGAGTTTCTGCAAGAGCGAGAGAGCCGGCAGTTGCAGGTAAACCTAAAGCCTCAATATTGTCTTTGATGAGTATTGGAACGCCCGCCAATGGGCCTGTGATCTCATTAAAGGTGAGATTTTCAGTTACTGCCAAAACGGAGTTGAGTTGGTATCCAGATTTATCAATGTCGCCAATCTTGCTTAAAGATGCTTCGTAACTATCGCGATTCGACATTGAGTCTTACTCCCCTGCGTGGGTTTCTATGAAAACTCTGGAGTTTTCATAGATGATTTCAGCGTCGTAATCGATAGTTGCAACGTGATAGCTATTTGTTAATTCGATCCTCTGCTTAATCTTGGAGCCAACGCCCTTCATAATTATTTCGGTATTTGACACAGGCAAGGTGTGATCGTCAACGCTATGAAATAGCTGCATTGGTACGGTTACCTTTGGCAAGAGCGGTCTCGTCACCCTTAACATCTTCAACAACTCATAGACCCCAACTGTCGGATTTGCGTCATAGCCCCACTCGGTAACGCCAGGACGCTTAATGTCATCGCCGACAGATTTCAGAAATTTCTTTACTCTGGAAACTGCAAAAGCCATTTCGGGGCTAACGAATCGCAGATGGGACATTGGATTTACCAAAATAATTCCGTTCAGTTTGTGAGAGTGGCGGGAAGCCACATTCAATGTAACTGCTCCGCCCATTGAAAGCCCGCAAATGAAAACCTTTGAACAAGTTTTATAAAGTTCTGCCAGATCAGCCTCTACCTTGGCTGGCCATTGCTCCCATTTAACTTCATTTAGATCTTCCGGTTTAGTTCCGTGGCCTGGCAATAACGTCACTCGAACGGTGAAACCTTTTTGATTTAAATATTCGCCCCAAGGTCGCATTGATGAGGGCGAGCCAGTAAATCCATGAACCAGTAGGACGCCAATATCTTTATTTTTTCCGTTGCCTGCCGCTGACCAATCGTTAAGCAGACCAGCGGGAGCTCCAATAACTGCCATTTCTAAAGCGTAGCGAGATCTCACTGTCAGGGCTATGGATTAGCCTTACATTCATGTCGGTACATGCGCTCTCTCTTGCAGAAACCACATTTGTTGTTCTCGACCTGGAAACTTCAGGGGCTGCCCCATCTACCGGAGCTGCAATCACCGAGATCGGCGCGTTAAAGGTTCGGGGCGGCGAGATTGTCGGCGAGTTCCAAAGTTTTGTTAACCCTGGCCATTCACTTCCAGATTTCATTACGGCGCTAACCGGCATCACAGACTCAATGCTTTTTGATGCGCCAACAATTGCCGAGATTCTGCCCACCTTCTTTGAGTTCCTCGGTTCGCATCACGAAACGGTTTTGGTAGCACATAACGCTCCCTTTGATATTGGTTTCCTTAAGGCTGCTGCGATTAAGACTGAAAACAACTGGCCTGATTACATCATCGTTGACACCGTGCGAATTGCTAGATCTGCTTTGGGTCGCGACGAAGTGCAAGATTGCAAACTATCTACCTTGGCCGAATTTTTTGGCGCCTCTATCGAACCCAATCACCGCGCCCTAGATGATGCCCGCGCTACCGTCGATGTTCTACATGGAATCTTTGAACGTCTCGGAACTTTTGGAGTATCAACGTTAGGTGAGCTAACGACATTTAAACGAAAACGTGAACGTAAAGCCCTTGACTAATTAGCCGACAACTTGTTACTGAGAAGAATCCATTCTTCTAGCAAAGAGCTCGCTTTCCCGCCATCAATACTTTCTGTTGCCTTCTTCAGTGATTTGCTTATGCGCTCATGAATTGAAAGTTCGAACTCGCCATCGAAGGCCGCTATGGCAGCGGCAGCATTCAAGAGAACCGCATCTCGTGGCGCTCCGCGCTCTCCGGCAAAAATTGCTTTTGTTATGCGCGCATTTTCCTGAGCATCTCCCCCAACCAAAGCCGAAATCGGTGCATTAGCCAATGAGAAATCCTTCGCATCGATACGATCGCTAGAAATTTCACCGTTGCCGATTGTCAATACAGATGTAGATGTGGCCAAGGTAATCTCATCCAAACCATCGTCGCCACGGAAGACAAAGCCTTCTACCCCGCGTTCGGCTAGAACTTGCGCCATCACCAAGTGCATCCGGTCATTGGCTACGCCGATCGCCGCCGCTTTTGGCTTCGCTGGATTTGCTAGCGGACCAAGAATGTTAAAGACAGTAGCTGTGGCTAATTCTTTCCGCGCAGGCGCTGCAAAGCGCATCGCTGGGTGGAAAATTGGTGCAAAGCAGAAACCGATTCCGAGTTCTGAAACAGTTTGTGCGACTTTTGCTCCATCCAAATTGATCGCCACTCCGAGAGCCTCTAAAAGATCTCCAGCTCCAGATTTTGAAGAGGCTGCACGGTTGCCGTGCTTAACAACTCTTGAGCCTGCTGCGGCTGCAATGATTGCGGCAGTAGTTGAAATATTTATAGTGTGTGCACCATCTCCGCCAGTGCCTACGGTATCTACAGCGCGCTCGGTAATTGTGATCGGAGCGCAAAATTGATACATCTGCTCGACAAGTGCTCCGACTTCCGCTGGAGTCTCGCCTTTATTCTTCAACGCAATAAGAAAGCTCTTCAGAATTTCCTTG
>JAIYCF010000101.1 GCA_027488165.1 Streptomycetaceae bacterium | reverse complement strand
TTATTGCCATAACCAAGCAGCACCGCGGACGCCACTCGAATCTCCATGTTTTGAGCGAACGATCGGTGTCGCAAATACTGGCGAAAATGTGTACTTACCAATTTTTGCCGGAAGATCGCGATACAACTCATCGATATTGCTCATGCCGCCGCCCATGACAAAAACATCTGGATCCAGAGTATTTACAACAACCGAAAGTCCACGTCCAACGCGGTCTATCCAACTTTCATAGTTTGCTATAGCAATTTTTTCTCCACCACGTGCGCGCTCCATAATTTCTGAAGGTTTTAGATCTGCGCCACCGCGCCTTTGATAATCTCTGGAAAAGCTATAGCCCGATATCCAAGTTTCCATACATCCGGTCTTGCCGCAGTAACAATCTTCTCCAGGAAGTTCTTCCGCAGTTGCAAAAGGCAGTGGGTTATGTCCCCAATCACCCGCACTGTTATTTGGGCCGTGATGTGCGCGCATGTTTACGGCAACACCTGCTCCTGCACCGCTTGCAATGATTACTCCAAAGACAACTGCGTAACCTGCACCTGCGCCATCACGCGCTTCTGAAGATGCAAAACAATCAGCATCATTTACAACGCGAAGTGGTCGACCAATCACCTTATTTAAATCGGCTTCAACGGGTTGGCCATTAATCCAGGTTGAACTTCCACCTTTACCTAAACGACTAATCGGTTCGAGAGAACCAGGAATTCCTATTCCGATTGAACCGCGCTGCCCGGTCTTCTCTTCAATCTCGACGATCAATTCAGCAATTGTCCTTAAGCAGCCCTGATAGTCGCCGCGCGGAGTATCGCGCCTAATGCGCATTAGTTCGGTGCCATCGGGTTCTAGGGCGACAATTTCAATCTTGGTTCCACCCCAGTCAACCCCGATCAACATAGTTCTAGGGTAAGTCAGATAGAGAATGCGCGAAAGACCCACGTGCTTTTTTGGGTTAGAATTTGGCCAGGTCACGAGTTCTAATCGATAGCCCCGGCTGATTAGGCGGCAACCCTCCACCGCGGTGGGGTGCTCCGGGTGACGACCAGGTTTGCATCACACGATGTGAGCAAGTGCGTGAAGGAATTAAATGTCGAACTCGATTACTACAGCAGTTACAGGTGCATGGCTAGAAAGCCATGACCCCGGCGATCGCAAATTTATCAAGATCGGTTTTCTCTTACTTGAAAGCGGCGAGACGCTGCCTGATATCACCATCGCTTATCAAACTTGGGGCACGTTAAACGCTGCAAAAGATAATGCGATTTTGATTAACCATGCGATGACTGGTTGGTCTGATGTAACGAGTTGGTGGCCAAATATGGTTGGCCCAGGTCTGCCCTTTGATACCGATAAATATTTCATCGTCTGTCCCAATGTAATTGGCGGATGCCAAGGAAGTACGGGGCCATCGAGTATTGCTCCAGATGGAAAACGTTACGGTTCCCGTTTTCCAGTTGTCACTGTGCGCGATATGGCAGCTGCCGAACTTTTATTTACCGATGCAATTGGTATAAAGAAATACCGGTTGGCGGTTGGCCCATCACTTGGCGGAATGCGCTCGCTGGAATGGGCGATTGAATATCCTGATCGCGTTGGTGCAATTTGCACGATCGGTTCATCTGCAGTTGCAACCGGAGATCAGATTGGTGGCTTCTCAGTTCAGATTCGCGCCATCAAGAGCGATCCCAATTTCAATGGTGGCGATTATTACCAGCAAGCAAAGGGCCCAATCGAAGGGCTCGGAATAGCTCGACGTATCGCGCACCTGACCTATCGCACCGAATCTGAGATGGATGTGCGCTTTGGCCGCCAGATGCAGGGCGATGACACCGGACGCTATGCCGTTGAGTCATATTTGGATCATCAGGCCGATAAGTTGGCCAAACGCTTTGATGCCAATACCTATATCTCGCTTACTTCGGCGATGGCATCCCATGATGTCGGGCGAGATCGCGGGGGAGTCGTAGCGGCGCTGGAATCGATCAAGATTCCGGCCGTTGTGGTCTCAATTGATACCGATCGCCTCTTCCCACCTCGACTTCAGGTTGAGATTGCCGAGCTCGTTCCCAAGGCGCAACCGCTAATTACTATCTCATCGGACTTCGGACACGATGGATTTTTGGTGGAATCTGAGTCAGTTGGCGACGCAATCCGCCAAGCGCTGAGTATAATATAGCCATCGCTTCGAGCAGTTCGAAACAAAAGTTTCGAAGATAGCTCGAAAAAACCAAAGGACAATTGTGGCTGTATTTAGTGCGCTCAAAAACAAGGCGAAGTCTGCAAAGAAGGCGCCCGCCAAGAAAGCTGTTGCGAAAAAAGCTCCGGCAAAGAAGGTTGCTGCTAAGAAAGCACCCGCTAAGAAAGCGCCAGCTAAGAAGGTCGCGGCAAAGCCTGTAAAGAAGGCAGTTGTAAAGCCGGTTAAGCCAGTAAAGGTTGCTCTTAAGAAAGATTTATCTGCCAAAGAAGTTCAGCAACTTGTAAATTTGAAGAACGACGTCGCTCGCCACAAAGAGATCGTCGAAACTCTTGCTGCAAGCGGTATCGATAATTATCGCAAAGCGGTTAAGAAAGAATTTTTGGCGCTCGCTCAAGAAGCGCGCCACCTTGATGAAGTTATCGCAGTTGATTCTGAGAAAGCACGCAAAGCCGGGCTCGGAACATCTGCGCGCATTCTCTCTAAGGCTCAGCTAGCACTTATCGCACCGCCTCCAGCACCTGTAGCTGCAGCACCTGCCAAGAGCGAAGGTAAGGCTCCTAAGGCAGCAATCGTTCTCGATGATGAAGGCAACGAAATTGTTGTCGAAGAAGTAGAACTAGAAGATGTTGAAACACTTATCGCTGAAGTTGCTGAAATCATCGATACTGAAGCAGAAGATAAATCTAATCAACCACGCGTTGTAAACCTGGCTGAAGAAGCTTCTGGCAACGAAGAAAATGCCTTCACGTTAAAGGCCTCTGAAGAAGATGATGCTCCTGCCCAGACAGTTATGACTGCTGGCGCAACTGCTGACCCAGTAAAAGATTACCTAAAGCAGATTGGCCGCGTAGCGCTACTTAACGCTGAGCTCGAAGTAGAGCTAGCAACACGTATTGAAGCGGGCCTCTTTGCGGAAGAAAAACTTAAGGAAGATAAGAAGATTGAAAAGAAGTTTAAGCGCGAACTGGAATGGATCGTTGAAGATGGCAAGCGCGCGAAGAACCACTTGCTTGAAGCAAACCTTCGTCTCGTTGTTTCTCTTGCAAAGCGTTACACCGGTCG
>JAIYCF010000090.1 GCA_027488165.1 Streptomycetaceae bacterium | reverse complement strand
TATTCGGCGGACTCGCTTTCGGAAATCTTTTCGGCAAATCCACTTATCGAAACTTGGCGTTCCATTGCATACCAAGGAAATAAAAGTGTGACTTGCGAATTTAGCTCCATCGCTTGCGCTTTGCGCGACGAGTAATTTGTAAAGAAGGTAAAGCCACCTTCAGAAACATCCTTCAACAAAACTGTACGGGTAGAGATATGTTCTGAACCATCAAGAGTTGAGAGCACCATGGCATTGGCTTCGACGATGACCGCATTTGCCGCAGCCTCATGGAGCCAGGTATTGAAAGCGGCGAATGGATCGGCAGGTAAATTCTCAAGTCCGACCTCGCCGTAAGAACGGCGCATGGCACGGATCGCTTCACGGTCGAGTTCGCTCATAGATGTATCGAACCTCACTTTCACTTCCGCGTCATCTTCTGGAAGCCGTGGTCGTCAGCACCCCCTCGGACGGTGCAGAATTGGAGCATGTCAGATGATTTCAAACCCGGCCTGGAAGGCGTTATCGCCTTCGAATCACAAATTGCAGAACCAGATAAAGAAGGCAGCGCACTGCGTTATCGCGGCGTTGATATCGATGACCTTGTTGGTCGCGTTACCTTCGGAAACGTTTGGGGTCTACTTGTAGACGATCTCTTCAATCCAGGTCTTCCAAATGCTGAACCATTCCCACTACCTGTTCACTCAGGTGATGTGCGCGTAGACATTCAATCTGCAATTGCGATGTTGGCACCAGCTTGGGGTTTCAAACCACTACTTGATATTTCAGATGAAGAAGCGCGCAGCAACTTAGCGCGTACATCTGTAATGGTTCTTTCATACTTGGCACAGGCTGCGCGCGGTACCTGGCAGCCAATGGTTCCGCAGTCAGAAGTTGATAAGGCGCACACAGTTGTAGAGCGCATGATGATCCGCTGGCGCGGAGAACCAGATCCACTTCACGTTCGCGCAATCGATGCTTACTTTGTATCTGCAGCAGAGCACGGAATGAACGCATCAACATTTACCGGTCGCGTTATCGCATCAACTGGAGCAGATGTTTGTGCAGCAATCTCTGGCGCAATCGGAGCGATGTCGGGCCCACTTCACGGTGGCGCTCCTTCACGTGTATTGCACATGATTGAAGAAGTAGAAAAGTCGGGCGATGCAACTGCTTATGTAAAGGGCTTGCTTGATCGCAAAGAGCGCTTAATGGGATTCGGACACCGCGTTTACCGCGCTGAAGATCCACGCGCTCGCACACTTCGTCGTACTGCTAAAGAACTTAACGCACCACGTTATGAAGTTGCCGAAGCACTTGAAAAGGCTGCGCTACAAGAACTTCGCGAACGCCAACCAGATCGCGTCTTGGAAACAAACGTTGAATTCTGGGCAGCGATCATCTTGGACTTCGCAGAAGTTCCAGCTCCGCTATTTACTTCAATGTTTACTGCAGCTCGCACAGCGGGTTGGTCAGCACACATTCTCGAGCAGAAGCGCACTGGTCGCCTGATCCGTCCATCTGCACGTTACGTTGGCAAGGGTCCACGTAAGCCTGAAGATGTTGACGGCTGGGATGACTCAGTCGGCATGTTGCACGGCTAACTAGTAAATTAGCGAAATGACAATTCGCCGGAACATAGTTTGGTTTCGGCGCGATCTGCGTATCTCTGATCATCCCGCTTTAGTTGCGGCAATTGAAAATAGCGACGAGATCGTTCCTGTCTTCATACTTGATAAGACTCAGATTGCTGAAGCAGGATCAAAACTCCTGGCATATATGGGGCAATCACTTCGCGCACTCGATGAATCTCTGGGTAATAAGTTGCACATCATCGAAGGCGATCAAGTAGAAGTTCTAAAAGAGCTAATTGATTTATACGGAGTCTCTGAGGTGCATATCTCGGCGGAATACGAACGCTATGGCGCACAGCGAGACGAGCGAGTTGAGAAAGCAGGGATTAATTTAATTCGCACCGGTAGCCCTTATGCAGTTGCACCTGGTCGCGTTGTTAAGCCAAGCGATGGCACTCCTTACCGCGTTTACACACCTTTCTATCGCGCTTGGTGCGTTCATGGTTGGCGCGCACCTGCCAAGACTCCGAAAGAAATTAAGGCGCCAACACCGCCTGCGAAATATCGCGCCTTCCCTGATTTTCCAATGCCATCAGGCGTTGAAGTAATTCAAGCCGGAGAAGCTGCAGCACTTGCGCGCTTTAAAGAGTTTGTTAAAAAAGGCCTCGATAGTTATGACGAGAATCGTAACTTCGCTGGCATTGATGGAACTTCCAAGATGAGTACTTACCTAAAGTTTGGTGAAATCCATCCGCGCACCTTGCTTCAAAACTTGGGCGATTCCAAAGCGCACGATACTTTCCGCAAAGAAATCGCTTGGCGCGAGTTCTATGCCGACGTTCTCTTTAACAACCCTCACACAGATACCGATTACTACGCTCCACAATTTAAGGCGATGCGTTATGACAAACCAGGTAAGCAATTTAAGGCTTGGTGTGAAGGGAAGACTGGCTACCCATTTGTAGATGCCGCTATGCGCCAATTGGTTCATGAAGGCTGGATGCACAATCGCACACGTATGGTTGTGGCATCTTTCTTAGTTAAAGATCTCCACCTCGAATGGCAACTAGGCGAGCGTTTCTTTGCTGAACACCTAGTTGATTTTGATCCGGCATCGAATGCGCACGGTTGGCAATGGACCGCCGGTACAGGCACTGATGCATCTCCTTACTACCGCGTCTTTAATCCAATTGAACAAGGACGACGCTTTGATGAAAATGGCGATTACATTCGCAAATATGTTCCTGAGTTAGCCCATCTATCTGCGGCAGAAATTCACGAACCATGGCTTTTCTTAGATGGGTATTCAAAGGGTTACGTTGAGCGCATCGTCGATCACGCAGCTGAACGACTGGAATCACTTGAAAGACTTAAGGAAATCAAGGCTGATAAACCGCTGCCTCCACAATAGCCACACCGCTGCGCTTTGCTTCATACATCGCCGCATCAGCCCGTTGCAGTAAATCACCGTTCTTATCATTTCTTACATGGCCAATGCTTACGCTAATTGAAATTTGATTTCCACCAACAGTAAAGGGATAACTCAACGTTGCTCGCAGCGCGTGTGCAACTTCTAAAGTTGTATCGGGGCTACCAAGCACAATTACTCCAAACTCATCTCCGCCCAGTCGTGCCAGAACAGATCCCGTTGGAAGCGATCGACTAAAGCGTGCTGCTACCTGTCGCAGAATTTGATCGCCCATCTCATGGCCATATTGATCGTTCACTGGTTTGAACCCATCGAGATCTAGTAAAAGCAGTGCACCTTCTACTCCACTTAGCGCACTGATTTCAGCAACTAATCTCCGGCGGTTTGGCAGGCCAGTTAATTCATCGGTTCGCGCAAGGATCTTCTCTTCTCCTAAATTACTGGCTTGCCGAATAACAAGTGTCATTCTTATAAATGCCATGAATAGCGTTGTGATTGTTGGAATCACAACATAAATCGGGAAGTAATCGGGGCGAAGCGCTATTGCAGATAGCAGCGCTTGGCTAATAAAGAGTGAGACCGCAATTAAAGCCGGATGGAT
>JAIYCF010000083.1 GCA_027488165.1 Streptomycetaceae bacterium | reverse complement strand
CTTTCATAGTTGAAAGGTACGCTCTCCCATCGTGGCGCGCAATCTTGTCAATATCGAAGAGGTCTCAAAGGCCTTTGATATCAGAGCGCTGCTAGAAAGCGTTTCACTCGGAGTTTCTGAAGGTGATCGAATTGGAATAGTTGGTCGCAACGGTTCTGGCAAAAGCACGTTGATGAAAATAATTGCTGCGGTTGAGAAACCAGATCAGGGCCGCGTAACAAAAGCGAATAGCGTGAAAATCGGCTTACTTTCCCAAGTGGATAAAGCCGATCCCAATTCAACAGTTGGTGATGTAGTAATTGGCGATAAAGCAAAACACGAATGGGCGAGTGATTCTGGAATTCGCGAAGTATTTACAGGGCTATTCGGTGGATTTGATGATCACTTATTTGAAAGAAAATTTGCGACGCTCTCTGGTGGTGAAAAACGCCGAGTTGGTTTAGCCAAGCTGCTAATTGATGATCTCGATCTAATTTTGTTAGATGAGCCAACCAACCACCTAGATGTGGAAGGCGTTGCATGGCTAGCCGAGCATTTAAATAACCGAAAAGGTTTAGCAGTCTTAGTTATTACTCACGATCGTTGGTTCCTAGATGCCGTTACTGATCGAACCTGGGAAGTAGTTGGCGGGAAAGTAGAAGAGTATGACGGAGGTTATTCCGCATTCGTCTTGGCTAAGGCAGAGCGTTCGCGACAAGCAAGTGCGATGGATGCTCGTCGCAACAACTTGATTCGTAAAGAGTTGGCCTGGCTGCGTCGCGGCGCTCCTGCGCGTACGACAAAACCAAAGTTTAGAGTTGATGCCGCTAACGTTTTGATCGCTGAAGAGCCTGCACCGCGCGATCAAGGCGAGCTCTTGAAGTTTGCACGTAACCGATTAGGAAACACAGTTTATGAAGCGCATCATGTGCAAATACGCGCCGGTGAGAAAGAGTTAATCGATGATCTTTACTGGAATGTTGGTCCCGGCGACCGTATTGGAATTGTTGGAGTAAACGGCGCTGGCAAAACGACCTTAATGCGCACATTGGCAGGAGAAATTCCTCCTTCTGCTGGAAAACTCGTAACTGGTGTGACTGTAAAGGCAGCTTTTTTGACTCAGCATCTCGATGAGTTAAACCCAACTTGGCGCGTACTAGAAGCGGTAGAAAAAGTTGCCGCACACATTGAACTCGGTAATGGTAAGTCGTTATCAGCATCGCAACTCTGTGAACGCCTGGGATTTGATAAAGACTCACAATGGACACCTGTTGGAGATCTATCAGGCGGAGAAAAGCGCCGCTTACAACTAACGCGCCTATTGATGGATTCACCTAATGTTCTATTGCTTGATGAACCTACAAATGATTTTGATATCGAAACACTTACCGAGCTCGAAGATCTATTAGATAGCTACGGCGGAACTCTCGTGGTTATCTCGCACGATCGTTATTTCTTGGAAAGAGTATGCGATCGTTTCGTTGGATTGCTAGGAGATAAAGAGTTACGAGATCTTCCTCGTGGTGTTGATCAATACCTCGAACAACGCGCACAGTCTCTACAAAAACCAGTCGAAGCAGCGAAGGACAAATCACAATCATCAGCTGCTGAAGTTCGGCAGTTAAAGAAGGATCTAGTTCGCGTTGAAAGACAGATTCAGAAAGCAAAAGAGAAGATAACCGAACTTGAAAGCGCTCAAGAGGGCGCCGCATTCGACCCGACAGAGTTGATTCGAATCAGCGCAGAACTTGAAACGCTGCGCACAGAACTCAACTCTCGCGAAGAAGAATGGTTAGAAATTACCCTTGGGCTGGGGCTTTGAGTTAAAATAAAGATATGAGCCGTATATCTAATGGCGTTGAAGCCGTACTCTTTCGTAGCCGTTTCTTACTTGCCCCGCTTTACCTTGGCTTAGTAGGAGCGCTCGCTCTACTGGCTTACCGCTTTGTAATTGAATTTTGGCACTTGGCAGAGAAGACCGCTTCAATGAATGCCGCCGAATTTACCTTGGCTCTCTTGGCGCTACTCGATCTAACGCTCCTAGCTAACTTGATCTTGATGGTTATCTTCGCCGGCTATGAAAACTTCGTTTCACGAATCGATATTGCAACTGAATCAAAAGATCGCCCACACTGGATGGGAACCATTGATTTCAGTGGACTTAAGATCAAGTTAATTGGTTCGCTAGTTGCTATTTCAGTTATCGAACTCCTCAAAGATTTCATCGAGCTCGCGGGTGAAGCCGAAGTTGGCGAAGGAACTATTTGGCGAATCGCTATCCACCTTACCTTCGTGATCTCAGGCGTTCTCTTCGCTTTGATGGATTGGATCGCAGATAAGCGTGAATTTAGCGGCACTCATTAGTAGTGAATAAAAGTAATCCCCGTCTAAATTTTTTAGCGGCAATCTCTGGCGTAATGATTGCGCTGCAAGCGCGCGCCAATGGTGAGTTGTCGCATCGAATGGGAAACCCAATTGAGGCAGCGTTAGTTTCATTCGGCTCTGGCCTAATTGTGATTTCAGTAATCGCTGCTTTTAACCCAGCGATCAAGCAAGGTATTCGTAATCTCAAAAGCGCTGTTGCAAAGAAGGAAATTCCGATATGGACTCTCTTTGCAGGAATGCTCGGCGGAAGTTTTGTTGCTTTTCAAACGCAAGTGGTACCGATTGTTGGGGTCGCGATTTACTCAGTGGCATCTATTGCTGGCCAGACTGCTTCTTCTCTATTCGTAGACCGCATCGGATTAACTGGCGGTGGCAAGAAAGCAATTACTAAGCGAAGAGTTCTGGCCGCCTTTGTCACCGTATTTGCCGTATTGGTATCGGTACTTGATCGAATTGATGCCCAAAATCTCTCACTATTTGCAGTCTTATTTGGTGTTTTTGCAGGCGCAATAGTTGGTGTTCAAAGAGCGCTAAACGGACAAATAAACGAGAGCACCCAACAAAGTTTCACAACTTCCTTGCTTAACTTCATAATGGGAACAACTTTCTTATTGGTATTTCTAGTGATTGCAGCGCTGGTAACTCAAGTTAAGATTGTTGCTCTGCCATCTGGACCATGGTGGATGTATACCGGCGGCACAATTGGGGTTATCTACATCGCATTTACATCAACTATTGTTCAGCACTTAGGTGTTCTGACATT
>JAIYCF010000063.1 GCA_027488165.1 Streptomycetaceae bacterium | reverse complement strand
TTCCGAGGGGGTGCTGACGACCATGGCTTCTAGAAGATGACGCGGCAGTGAAAGTGAGGTTCGATACATCTATGAGCGAACTCGACCGTGAAGCGATCCGTGCCATGCGCCGTTCTTACGGCGAGGTCGGACTCGAGAATTTACCTGCCGATCCGTTCGCCGCTTTCAATACTTGGCTCCATGAGGCTGCGGCAAATGCCGTCATCGTCGAAGCCAACGCGACGGTGCTTTCAACTCTTGATGGTTCAGAACATATTTCAACGCGCACCGTCTTGTTGAAAGATATCTCGCAAGGTGGCTTTACCTTCTTTACCAATTACTCATCACGTAAAGCACAAGCAATTGAAATTAATTCGCAAGTCACACTTTTATTTCCTTGGTATGCGATGGAACGACAAGTTTCAATTAGCGGTTATGCCGAAAAGATTTCCGAAAGTGAATCTGCCGAATACTTTGCAACCCGTCCTTGGTCTAGTCAGATTGGTGCGTGGGCAAGTGCGCAATCTGCGCCGCTTACATCGCGCGAAGAACTTGAACAGCGCTTTAAAGGTGCATCTGAGAAATGGCCAGAGGGAACAGTGGTTCCAAAGCCGGCGCATTGGGGCGGCTATCGCGTTACACCGATCAGCATTGAATTCTGGCAAGGGCGTTACTCAAGATTGCACGATCGCTTGCGCTATGAGCGGGCTAACAGCGAAACCGAGTGGGAGATAACTCGCTACTACCCTTAGGCTTAGCCCATGAGCGCAGATATTAAGATCCCAGATAATCTCAAACCACGTGATGGTCGTTTTGGTTGCGGTCCATCAAAGATTCGCCCAGAAGCACTTGCTGCACTCGGCGCATCTGGTGCATCGATTCTCGGAACTTCTCATCGCCAGAAGCCAGTTAAGAACGTGGTTCACCGGGTTCGCGAAGGACTTAACTCACTCTTCTCATTGCCAGAAGGCTATGAAGTTGTGCTTGGAAACGGCGGTTCTACCGCGTTTTGGGATATCGCAACCTTTGGTCTTATTGAAAACAAATCACAACACTTAGTTTTCGGAGAATTCTCTTCAAAGTTTGCAGCTGCTGCAAAAGAAGCGCCATTTCTTGGCGATCCAACGGTCATTAAGGCAGAACCTGGTTCACACCCACAAGCAGTTGCCGAAGCTGACGTAGATGTTTACGCGCTAACTCACAATGAAACTTCAACCGGTGTAGCAATGCCAATTAAGCGCCCTGCCGGAACAGATGGTGCGTTAGTTCTAGTAGATGCAACGAGCGCAGCTGGTGGTCTTGATGTAGATGCAAAAGAATTTGATACTTACTACTTTGCACCACAGAAATCATTTGCATCCGATGGCGGACTTTGGATCGCGCTAATGAGCCCTGCTGCTGTTGCACGCGCTGAAAAAATTAAGGCGAGCGGCCGTTGGGTGCCAGCATTCTTTGATCTCGGAATCGCAATTGAAAACTCACGTCTTGATCAGACTTACAACACTCCAGCGCTAGTTACCTTCATGTTGCTTGCCGACCAGATCGAATGGATGAACTCCAACGGTGGTCTGAAATTTGCTGCCGGTCGTAGCGCTGAATCATCTGCCAAGTTGTACTCATGGGCAGAAAAGACTTCTTACACAACTCCATTCGTAACAGATCCTGCAATGCGTTCTAAGGTTGTCGGCACAATTAACTTCGATGACTCAATCGATGCAACAGCAGTTGCTGCAGCGCTGCGCGCCAACGGAATCGTTGATACTGAGCCTTATCGCAAGCTAGGTAAGAACCAACTGCGTATCGGTATGTTCCCGGCCGTTGATCCAAGCGATATTGATGCGCTAACCGCCTCAATTGATTACGTTGTAGCAGCTCTGTAAAGCTCATTAAATTAAAGATGCCAAAGACATTTCAGCGTAACGGTCAGTTCTGGCTGCTCGCACTTCAAGTAGCGACAGTTAACTTCTTTACCGGCGGTTTTGGCCCATCTCAGGCTTTGCTTCGTGAAGATCAAGGAACATCTCTTGGCGTTGCCGGACTTCACGGAACCGCGATGGGCGTTGCCGCAATAATCGCTGGCGGAATGAATTCAAAGTTAGTTCACCGTTTTGGTCGCTCAAGTACAACTTGGATCGGCTTAACAGTATTTTCAATCGGTATCGTATTTTTCGTATTTGCTCCCCCAGTTCAATTAACTCTTATTGCAACGCTTATCGCTGGTTGGGGAATTTCAGTTGTAATCAACAATGTAAATACCGCTGGATCTCATGCCTTTGCCGAACGCTCACATACCGCAGTTGCTCAGATCAACGCAGTTGCTATTGCCGGTTTTGTTACCGGAAACTTTGTAATCGGATCAACTGCAAATATCGTTCGCGAACAATGGCGCGTTGGAATGTTGCTTACGATTCCATTTATCTTGGCGCTCTTTATCAAGGGACGAAAGTATGAACCAGATTCTCATATTCCAGATGAAGATGGACCACAGCGCGGAAAACTATCCCGCGGTTTCTGGTTATCGTTTACGGGATTTTTCATCTCCATTAGCGCAGAGTTTGCAACCTCTTTCTGGTCTGCATCGTTAATCAGTAACCGCACCGAAGCTAGCGCTGCGATTTCAACACTTGCAGTAATTGCATTTGGTACAGGTGTAGGTACTGGTCGTTGGTATGCCGGTCGCGTTCTAAAGCGTTTCCATGCTGATGAGCAGTTAAAGATCGCACTTGCTCTGCAGTTCGTAGCATTCGGACTCTTCTGGTCTTCTCATAACTTGGTGCTCTGTCTCGTTACCTTGTTCTTTGTCGGCCTTGGTATCTCAGTTCAGTTCCCGTTATTTACCTTGCGTATGGTTGCCTTCAGCGAAGGCCGTCCTGATCTGGCTATCGGTAAGAGCTCGATTGCAGCCGGAATTGCGATTGCTTGTTCTCCGCTATTGCTCGGCATCTTGGGCGATAACTTCGGTATTTCTCGCGCCTACATAATGGTTCCAGTGCTTATCGCTCTAGGTTTCCTAATGGTTGTGCTTTCACCGTCTAAGCATCTCGGTGCGAATAATATTTAAATGAATTACCGCACTCGCCGCTTGATTACTGTGATTACTTTGATCGGATTATTAGCGCTGATCATCGTAGGCGGCAGGTAATACGCCTTCTACCGAAATATCTTTCGGCAATTTAACTTTGTTGTGAAATAACACCCAGATTGTTAAGCAAGCGCCGAGTGAGATAAGTCCACAAAGAGCAATCGTTTGGCGAACGCCTAAAACTTCTGCCAGCCAGCCAATTAGCGGTGAACCAAATGGAGTTCCGCCCATAAAAATAAGTAAGTAAATTCCGCTAACTCGGCCGCGGATCGCTGGATCTGAGTTAACTTGAATTAATGAGTTAGCGGTGATCAACATGGTCAGCGCGCTAAATCCACAGAACGGCAACCAGAGCGAATACCAGGTGTAAGTCGGAGCAAGTGAAAGCAAACAGATCGCAGTCGAGAAGACAACTCCGGCTTTGATTACAAATATGGTGCGGCGATGCTTTTCTAGTCGCGCCGAGAAAAGTGCACCGGATAGCGAACCAAGTGCGATGTAAGTACCCAATAATCCAAAGGAAGCTGGCCCTTTTCCAAATTCGATCGTCGCCATTAACGCATTAAAGATCTGCATATTTAAACCGAAGGTGGCAACGAAGAAGACCACCATCATTACTACATATAAATCCGGGCGAGCCAGCGCATAATCCAAGCCTTCACGCACCGTGCCAAGAGTTACCTTCTTTTCTAAGATAAAGAATTCAGATTCGCGCATTCGAAGCAGCGCCAGAATCACAAATACGTAAGTACCGGCATTGATTAGAAATGATGGCCCGGTATCAAAGCGCGCGATCAGAAAGCCAGATAGCGCTGGGCCAACTAGGCGCCCGGCGTTGAAATTGGCTGAGTTTAGGCTTACTGCATTTGCGATATCAGAATGGCCAACGATCTCTGAAGTAAATGATTGGCGAATCGGTGCATCTAGCGCTGAAGAAATACCGAGAGTTAGCGCGAAGAAAAACACATGCCAGACCTGCACATTTCCTGCAAGAACTAGTAGCCCAAGCCCAAGTGATGAAAGTGCGCCGACAAAGTTGGTAAAAATTAAGAGTTTTCGTTTATTTACACGATCGGCAAGGGCACCGCCGTGAAGTGAAAAGAAAAGTACAGGTGCAAATTGCACCGCAGTTACCAGACCAAGATAAGTTCCACTGTTATCGGTTAGCTGCAGGATCAACCAATCTTGAGCAACGCGTTGCGCCCATGTTCCGATATTGGATGCAGCGTTTGCCGGAAAGAGAATGCGGTAATTGCGGTGGCGAAAGGAACGCCAGTTTCCGTCTGCTTTTACCGCCATCGCTTGTATGCTTCCTTCGTGAGTTCAAACAATAATTCAGAGATAAAGTCTGTCGTTACTCTAATCACTTTCGGCACTGTTGCATGGGTTATTGCAGGGTTATATTTTGCAATCACAGGTGCAGAGAGCAAATTGATTTGGACCTGCGTTGCAGGTGCAGCCCTTGGTGCATGGGGTATTCGTTATTCAAAGCGCCGCGCAGCACGCAGCGGAATTTAAATTACGCTTCTAGTTGGCTAGCAATACCGCGAAGAACGCGACCTAGGCGTTCTGCTTCGGTGCCAGATGGATGACGGCCATGGCGCAAACCATTTCCGACTTTATCCAGAATCTTAATTGTGTCTTCGATCATCGCAGCTAGATCGTCATTGTTAACTCGTGAATTTTCGGCGAGTGAAACAGGTGCTTCAACGATATGGATCGACATAGCTTGTGGGCCTTTACGGCTATCGATGATGCTGAACTCAACCTTTGTTCCAGGCTTTACTGATGGCACACCTTCAGGAAGTGATGATGCAGCAAGATAAACATCTTCGCCTTCATCGTTTGAGATAAATCCGAAACCCTTTTCGAGGCTAAACCATTTAACGCGACCTGTAGGCATGGCGTTCTCCTTATAAGAATTTCAGTACTCGTGTAGCCACGGGGATGTGGGCAGGGTCAAAGTTTATCGCAAGGCGCAGAGGGCGTGAACCCTAATTTATGCGGGGTAAAGGGTTAGAGCGTGGCTTCGGAGTGCGCGCCGCAGCCGTGATCGACTGAAACTACGCGGGCATCATCTGGTGCGATCGCATTTGCGCAGACGCCAAATGATGCGCGAAGTGAACCAGCGATTGGAATAAAGAAACCGCATGATGCACATGGCTTTGGTGCGTTCTGTGCCAGCGGCGTGTTTGGTCCACGATCACCGGTGTACCAACGCTTACTTGCTTGATCGCGACCTTCAATTGAGAGAACTCGTGGACGCATCAAACCAAGATCGAAAACTTCAGTTGCATCAAGATCTTCATCTTGAACCAAAGCGTTTGCACCAGGAACTAAACGAGTGTCATCGAGTGCACTTGGAACAATTACACCTGGCTGAATATCTTCAGGAAGGATGCGATCTTTATATTCAATCCATTCGGGAGCCAGAAGTGAATCCGGACCAGGAAGAACAACAACGTCACAAACGGTTGGTTGCGCTGATGCATCTACCTTTGCAACAGTGACGCACCAGCGCCAACCTTTGTAACCCTGAATATCTGCTTCAAATAAATAACTAGCGACGCGATTTTCGTCGTCGAATTCGACAGAGATGAAGTTACCGACCTGCGATGCCTTTTCAGCATCAGCAAGTGCGGCGCTTCTTGCAATTTCTTGCGCGTCGAATTCGATTGTCATTTACTTTAGAAATCCATTCCGCCGCCGTCGCCACCCATTGGGGCAGCCGGCTTGTTCTCTGGCTTATCGGTAATTACCGCTTCTGTTGTAATGAAGAGCGCGGCAATTGATGCTGCGTTCTGCAGAGCAGAGCGAGTTACCTTAGCTGGATCAATGATTCCTGATTTGATCATGTCGACGTATTCGCCAGTTGCAGCGTTAAGTCCGAAACCAACTTCGAGGTGACGTACCTTCTCTACAACGACTCCGCCTTCAAGACCTGCATTGATTGCGATCTGCTTTAGTGGTGCTTCAATCGAAAGTTCTACGATCTTCGCGCCAACAGCTTCTTCGCCTTCTAGCTTTAACTTCTTAAATGCTTGTGTTGCAGCCTGTAGAAGAGCGACGCCACCACCGGCGACGATGCCTTCTTCAACTGCAGCCTTAGCGTTGCGCACTGCATCTTCGATGCGGTGCTTGCGCTCTTTGAGTTCTACCTCAGTTGCAGCTCCGGCCTTGATTACAGCAACGCCACCTGCGAGCTTGGCAAGACGCTCTTGCAAC
>JAIYCF010000109.1 GCA_027488165.1 Streptomycetaceae bacterium | reverse complement strand
TGAGTTTTTTGACTTAGCGTCGCGCGGCCCTGAAATTCAGCCGATGCGTCGTAAGTAGCCGTATCTTGACTCACTTTTTAGTCCTTTCGAAACTTTATTTGAACTATAACTTACTTTGCTGAATCTGAAATCTATAACTTGAATTCATAACTCTTATTTATAAATTGTGTTAAAGAGGGCGACTGCCGAAGCAGCCGCCCTCTTTAAACACTCTTCTTTAGCTATTCACTAAAGAGCTGGGATTAACCCCAAGCGTTTGCTAGACCGTATTCAGTTGTCTCTGATGGGATTCCCTCTTGTGGGTCATCAGTAATCAACTTAACGCCGGTGTTGAAGAAGTCAAGGCCTTCTGAAGGAGTTGGCTTTGTACCGTTCTTCACGATGTCGTAGATAGCTTGAACACCAAGGTCAGCCATCAACAATGGGTACTGCTGTGAAGTTGCGTTGATGCAACCTGACTTAACAGCGTTGATACCAGCGCCGCCACCGTCAACAGAAACCATTACATCGAGCTTGATGCCAGCAGCAGCTGCTGCAGCACATGCACCGATTGCTGTTGGCTCGTTGATTGTGTAAACAACGTTGATGTTCTTGTTCTTAGCAAGAAGTTGTTCTAGACCGGTACGGCCGCCTTCTTCGTTAGCGCCTGTCGCTACGTTTCCAACGATCTCGTAATCTCCGCCTGAGTACTTGCCCTTCTTGTCTTCGTCACCCATCTTGTTTGGATCCTTAACGTCAATTCCCATACCTGCAAGGAATCCGTTATCGCGCATGTAGTCAACAGACACAATGCGGTCATCGAAGATGTCGAGAAGTGCAATTGTTGCCTTCTTGCCAGCAAGCTTCTTAGCTGTCCACTGACCGATTAGAAGACCAGCTTCGCGGTTATCTGTTGCGAAAGTGATATCTACGATGTCAGCAGGATCTGGTGCTGTGTCAAGAGCGATGATGTAAAGGCCTGCTTCGCGTGCCTTTGTGATCGCTGCGTTAACTTCTGTTGATACTGGAACGATCAAGATACCAGCGTGCTTTGCAGAGATTGCGTTTTCAATCGCTGTGATCTGTCCTGCGTAATCTGACTCATCTACACCAGATGTAACAGTTAGTTCTACACCGAGAGCTTCGGCCTTCTCAGTTGCACCCTTGATCATCGCAACGAAGAATGGGTTTGACTGATCTTTAGTAATTAGTGAGACCTTTACAGTGTCTCCGCTTCCGCTGTCGCTATTTGAACATGCAGAAAGCACAAGCATTGACGCTGCGGCTACAGCAACGACTGCTGCAGTGCGGCGTGAGAAAAGCTTTGCCATATGTATTTCCTCCTATAGGTGGGGTCAAGCGATACCGATAGTACATAGCCACCCCCAGCAATAAAAGGGTTTTTGGGTGAAAATTCGATCGTTACCGAACCGTTACGAGAGGCAGAAACGCGCGTTATAAAGCGGGATTAGCCACGCAGGAGAAGGATTTCGAAGGGGGCGATTGATAGCGGAATATCGCCGAGAAGTGGGTTTATCTCAGCATATGACCACCAATCCATGATCTGGCTGGCCTTTTCGCATTCATCGGCGTGCAGGCTTTGAATTGATTTATACCCGGCCAAAACCTTTGGCGTAATTTCAGCTGTCCATGGCCGTTGTGAAGCCACAACCATCTTTCGTGATTCGCGGTCTTCGAACGCGACCCATGAGCTATCTAGTGATGTTGCGATTGTAATTTCATGCGCGTGATGCGCACCCAACGCTGAGAGTGCGTGAAAAGTTGGCGAGAATTTAATTGCAGATCCTTCGTTGTATATGACACCAAATTCTCCAAAGAGTTCGTGCCATGTTCCCGAATATGCACCTGCGCTCGCAAGGGCAAAGACAGAACCTAAAGTCCAGGCAGCAGCTGATAACTCTTTGATCTGTTCTGCCATTGCTGGTTGAGCAAAGTTAATTCGATTTTCGCGGAAATGTCCGGTCTCAGGATTGCCACGCGTAGAAAAGGTAATTGGTGAAACACTTACTTGCGGCGCTACAAATTTCTTTGCAAACTCAATCGACTCCTTCTGTGTGTAGAGAGTTTTAAAGATTGTTTCCGGATCAGTTGAATGAACTGTTGGAACCATTGAATATGAAACGGCGCCACCAAATTCAAACTTTTGACGATGTAGATCAACTAAGTAGGCATCGCTTCCAGGAATGTAAGAATTTAAAGTTTCATTCTTTGGAAGATCGGATTCTTTAACAATTTGACGACCTTGGCGATGAATCAATAAACGTGAACCTGCCGGCACGCGGGCGCTTAGATGCTCAACTTCTCTAGATAATTCAGCACCTTCTTTAGATGAGAGCAGCGCTGCTTCTAGAGTGAGTCCACTCTTGCTTACTGTGGCGATTTTCTGAGCAGTTAGCGATTCTTCATTGACCCGAATGTGATCTATATCGAGAATAAATAGCGCCTTTTCGAGGTCATCGCTTGGCAGTAAAGGTTCGCTATTGAACTGCACTCCGATGCGAGGCAGTGCGGCAATTTCTTTGGCGATTATCTTCGCACCATCGGGCTTTGCACCAACTGGAGGAGTCACCTCAAATTCGACACTTTGCTGCCAAATCATCCCTTTCTCCAACACAAAGGGACGTGATTCTGCCAAAGATCCACTATAAATTTTGTAGGTGTTATCAGTCCAGTTACGTTGATCTTCAGCTTCCAAAACTTTGCCAGTCGATACAACTTTTAGCGATTTCTTATCTGGCGCAACGAAGTGCATATCGTTGCTAGCCGGGAATAACCCTTGCGTTACCCCATCGATAACGCGCTGTGGAGAGATCTCTTTTATCAACGAATAAGTATTTCCGTTGGCGCTGACTGTTGATCCCATCCAGTCTCCAGTGTGTAAACAGAAGCAAACTCCCCAACGTTGAATTTCAAACTTCCCTAAACCTGACAACTGGTAATCAATTGAAAATTTGCCGTTAGGTTGCAGCGTTAAGACTGTCTTTCCCTGCATCGAGCCAGCAAATACATCGCTAATTGTTATCAGGCAATTTTCACCTGATACTTCAACTACTTCGCTATGTTCATCAGGATCAAGAGTTGACCAATCCCAAGGACGAATTGCGGTGTAGAGCAGGTCAATTATTTGTGCGCCCTGGTAAGTAACGTTTCTTATAGCGGCGCGCGCGATGTCGAGTGTAAATCCAGCGTGCTCAACCCGTTGGGTATCCGGCCAGAAATTCGTGCTCATCGCGCAGTCATTCCGCCATCAACTGCGTAAAAAGCACCTGTTGCAAAGGAAGATTGATCTGAGACCAACCAATTAACTAGACCGACTAAGTCACTTGGCTTACCCATTCGCCCAAGCGGTGTTCGGCGAATTAAATCCGGACCTTTCTCTGGGTCATCCCAAATCTTTTGAATCAAAGGTGTCGACATCGTGCCGGGTACAACAACGTTGGAACGAACGCCTTGCTCTTTGTAATCGACAGCGATTATGCGCGAAAGTCCCATCATTCCGGCTTTTGATGCGCCATAGGAGGTGTAGCCCGCGCCCTCCATTGTCATGCCTGTTGGAGAACCGATCAAAATTACCGAACCCCTGCCAGATTGAATCAAGCCGGGCATCGCGTGCTTAACTGATAAAAATGCACCAGTCATATTTATATCTACAGTTTTCTGCCAGGTGGCAAGCGAAACATCGGCGATCTTGGAATCCGAACCGACTAACTGCACTCCCGCACAAACAATTAGTGCATCAATTACTTTTATGGAAGCAAGAGATTCCTTTACAGAATTTTCATCAGTTAAATCAGTCTTATAAAATTTTGCATCCGAGCTTGTTGGGTTTTGTAGATCAAGATTATGAACACTGGCTCCAGATTGGATAAGGCCAGTAATTAAAGCAGAACCGATACCGCCACTGCCGCCTGTAACAACGACGTTATAACCCTTTAGATCCATGTTTATGATCCTATCGATTTCCGCAAATTAGTAACGCTGATCTTGGCCCATTCGTTCTCTAAGGCAACGGTCGCTGAATAAATATCTTGGCGGGGAGTCCAAAGTTCTATAACCGCGGTGATCTCGCGCTTTGTTCCGCCTACCGCGGCGATAACCTGTGCAACATCTAAACGGCCTTCGCCAAGTGCTGTGCCTCGAACAGTAAATCCCATCTGCCCGTTGGTGCGAACAATTTCGAAATCTTTCATATGTACATTAATTGCATGTGGAGCCAGCGCAGGAATAACAGTATTGGGCGCTTCGACAGCGCCAAGTGAGTTAACGGTATCTAGACAAATTCCTACCCAATCAGAACCGAGTTGATCGATGATCTCGTTAAATTCTGCGCAGGTTAATCGATCGTGATTTTCGATCGCTAGTTTGATATTCGCTTCTTTAAACTTAGATTCAAAAGGTTTGAGTAGTTGAATAATTTCGGGGATGGTGGGTTCATGGCCTTTGCTATCAATCACTATTCGCAGAATTGGCGAACCTAGCAATTGGGCAATACGTAGAAAATTCTCAATGTTCTCGCTCTTGATTCCGCGAGTTCCAACTTCTAGCGCTATTCCATATCTATCAGCTTGTGCCTTTAACCTAAGAAGCTCAGTCTCATCAAGGCCGCCAATCGGCAAGTTATCGGCGATCTGCAGAACATCAGCCTTTAATTCGTGGGCGCGCTCCAATAGTTCAAAGGCGCTCATCGCCACTGGATGGTCAGGCTCAATCCCGCCGATAGTCCAGGGAAAGGTGAAGCTAGAGATGCCAAGCTTCATTTACTTACTTATCTCCGCCAGTTATCTGTTTAACGCTAGCGAGAACGTTCTCTGGTTTAAAGATTGCATCCCAATCATCACGGAAGAGCGATCCCTGTGCGTTCTTTAGCGCCATAAGAGCGCCATCAGATAACTTCCAATTCAACTCTTCAAATAAGAGCGCGATACTGATCTGCAAATGGCCCATACAGAAGTCTTTTGCCGCAGCTTCGGGAACTCCAAGATCAATTACCTTTTGCAAGCCTTGAGTAATTACTTCTACACAACCGTTGATTAGAGTTTCGCTAAGTGCAGGCTCGAGTAGCGCCATCTGCTGAACTGTAATTCGGTGGCTCGCGCTAATTGGCGCAAACATTTCAGTTGCAATTGTTTCAACGAGATCTGCTTCTTCTTCAGTTCCCCAGGCAATTGCAAATACCAAGGCTTGCGTGGCAAGTCCGCCGCCCCAGTAATCACGACGCGCTGCAGGATCTGTCTCTCCGAGCAAACTAAATACTGGCGGATGAGTTGGATGGCAGACGAAACAACTGATATCTGCACGATGCTTAACGCGATCGGCGGCAATTGCTGCAGGATCGAGGAATAAAATCTTTGTACCAGGATCCAATTTAGGGACAACTTCATCAGAAATTTGTCGCACTAGCGCATCTGGAGTTGTAAAGATAACTACATCAGTTCCTTTAAGTGCATCATCTAAATCCATAACTGTATGTCCGGCTTCGCGGATTCGCGCCTGGCCAGCTTCTGACTTTTCGACGAAGCGAAGCTCGTACTTCTTTGTATCAAGAAGTGGCTTGGTAACACGGTTACCCATTTTGCCGCCCGCGCCCAAAATCGTAATGACAGTCATGAAAACTCCTTACATATTGTTTAGATTAACTTTTTCAACTCTAGCAGTAGCCATAACCACTGCGGTAGGCTCTCCAAGTGCCAGATTTAACTAGCGATTTAAGTAATAAATATGTGATCGGCGTTGATTACGGAACACTTTCAGGGCGCGCTTTATTGGTCCGCGTCTCAGATGGCGAAGAAATTGCGACAGCGGTTTATGAATACCCACATGCTGTTGTTGAAGAGAATCTCCCAACAACTGGTTCAAAGTTGCCACCTGATTGGGCGCTACAAGTTCCTTCGGATTACGTAGATGTTTTGAAAGTTACCGTGCCTGCAGTTCTTAAAGAGTCGGGAATCGATCCGAAATCAGTCATTGGGATAACCACAGATTTCACAGCATGCACGATTCTTCCGGTAAAGAGCGATGGAACTCCGCTCTGCGAACTGCCAGAGTTTTCGAAGAACCCGCACGCCTTCGTTAAGTTATGGAAGCACCATTCTGCGCAGCCACATGCCGATCGCATTAATGAACTTGCCCATGCACGTAAAGAACCTTGGATCTCTCGTTACGGCGGGAAGATTTCTTCAGAGTGGGAATTTGCTAAAGCGCTACAAGTTTTGGAAGAAGCACCTGAAATTTATCAAGCGATGGATAAATGGGTGGAAGCAGCCGATTGGATTATCTGGCAGCTCTGCGGAAAATATGTGCGCAATATCTGTACCGCGGGATATAAAGGCATCTATCAAGATGGAAAATATCCAACAAAAGAATATTTAGCAGCGCTTAATCCAAAGTTTGAAAACTTTATCGCTGAAAAGTTAGAACACGAACTTGGTGCTCTAGGCGCTTGTGCCGGAACACTAACCGCTGAAGCTGCAAAATGGACTGGTCTTCCTGAAGGAATTGCAGTCGCAGTTGGCAATGTAGATGCACACGTAACTGCAGCCGCGGCAAATGCTGTTAACCCGGGACAAATGGTTGCAATCATGGGAACTTCTACTTGCCATGTAATGGTCTCGGAAAAATTCGCAGAGGTTCCGGGCATGTGCGGCGTAGTAGATGGCGGAATCATTGATGGCGCACTTGGTTATGAAGCGGGCCAATCAGGTGTGGGCGATATCTTCGGATGGTTTGCCAATAACTACGCCCCAGCTGAATACACCGCAGCCGCTGCCGCAAAAGGCGTTGACATACATACTTATCTATCGCAACTAGCTAGCGCTCAACCGGTTGGTGCACACGGGCTAGTTGCCTTGGATTGGCAGAGTGGAAATCGCTCGACTTTGGTTGATCACCAACTATCTGGCTTGATTATGGGCTTAACTCTTTCAACGAAGCCAGAAGAGATCTATCGCGCAATCGTCGAATCAACAGCGTATGGTGCGCGCAAAATTGTGCAGACATTCAATGAATCAGGTGTGCCAGTTAAAGAATTTATCGCTGCTGGCGGGCTGATCAAAAATAGCTTTGTAATGCAGATCTATGCAGACGTTTTGAATATGCCGATAACGATCATTAAATCGGCCCAAGGCCCGGCGCTTGGTTCGGCAATTCATGCAGCCGTTGCTGCGGGTGCATATAAAAATGTACAAACCGCAGCTGCTGCGATGGGCGGAGTAGCAAATGAGCGCTATCAACCAAACCCAGCAAACGCCAAGGTATATAACGAGCTCTATGCGCACTACAACGAACTGTATGAAAGCTTCGGCCATAACGGCGCGATGCATTCACTTCGTGCAATCCGTGATCGCGCACTTACATCTACGGAAGGAAATTGATGAGTTCCGATAAAGATTTGCGCGAAAAGGTTTGTAAATTAAACATTGATCTACAACGTTACGGTCTCGTTGCCTGGACTGCCGGCAATGTCTCAGAGCGCATGTCTGATGGCAAGCGATTTATGATCAAACCAAGTGGAGTCAGCTACGAAGATTTGAAACCTTCACAAATGATTATCTGTGATCTTGATGGAAATGTTCTAGAAGGCGAACTATCGCCATCTAGCGATACCCACACTCATGCCTATATCTATCGCCATATGAAAGACGTTGGCGGAGTTGTTCATACACATTCAAATTATGCAGCCGCCTGGAGCGCGGTGCACAGCGCAATCCCATGCGCGCTAACTGCAATGGCTGACGAGTTCGGTGGAGAAATTCCACTTGGACCATTTGCACTAATTGGCAACGATGCAATTGGCAAAGGCGTTGTTGAAACCCTTACAGGACACCGTTCTTCAGCAGTAATTATGAAGAACCATGGGGTCTTTTCAATCGGTAAAGATGCGACAGCGGCAGTTAAATCTGCAGTGATGTGTGAAGATGTAGCAAAGACAACTTGGATTGCGAAAACACTCGGTACCTTGCAGTTGATTGATCAAGAGAGCGTCGACAAGTTGTACGACCGCTATCAAAACATCTATGGCCAACGCGGGAAATAAGCGTAGCTAAATAAGAATTTCAGTTGTAGCACCTGTTGTGGGAGAATTACCCAATGGCTAACGATGAGCGCTTAACTCTATCCGTCGACTGCGGCGGACTCTTTCTAAAGAGTTGCGTACTCGATGAGTCAGGCACAATGCACTCAAAGCCAAGTCGAATTGAAACTCCTTATCCTTTATCTCCAGATCGTTTTATCGAAACGATAAAAGGGATATCTGATTCTCTTCCAACGACTTATCGAGCAACAGTTGGTATGCCCGGAATGATCCGCCATGGCGTTGTTATTTCAACACCGCATTACATGACTAAATCTGGTCCGCGCACGAAAATCGATCCAGAACTCCAAGAGCAGTGGAGTGGATTTGATATGCAGAACGCTCTCAGTAAAAAATTAGCGATGCCGACTCGCGTTTTAAATGATGCCGAGGTTCATGGCGCTGGAATTATCTCGGGCTCTGGTTATGAAGTTGTAATCACACTCGGAACTGGTCTTGGTTTTGCAATCTTCTACGGTGGATCACTCTCACCACACATTGAGTTTTCACATGCACCGGTACGTCGTGCAACTACTTATGACACATGGATCGGCGAACACGAGCGTCGTCGTCTTGGTAATGCTTTCTGGTCACGCCGTATTCGCGCCATGGTTGATGAACTTCGCCCAGTATTTATGTGGGATCGTCTTTATATCGGCGGTGGAAATGCGCGTTGTATTCGCCAAGCAGATCTAGATCGCATGGGCGATGAAGTTGTTATCGTTCCAAATGCAGCAGGAGTAGCCGGCGGTGTTCGCGCCTGGACTCTTGAACAATATAAGTAATTAGCTTCTTAACTTAAGTATTCCTGCAGCAACTCCCGCAAATTCTGCGGCAC
>JAIYCF010000035.1 GCA_027488165.1 Streptomycetaceae bacterium | reverse complement strand
GGGTTTGAGGATGGATCTGGACAACGGAATTCAACGCGCTTCGCCTTTGGTGATGAACCGGTAATTGGAATACGGATACATGCCGAACGGTTACGCGCTGAGTAAACGAGGTTTACTGGAGCTTCATACCCTGGAACCAAGCGACGATATGAGTTTACGGTTGGGTTGGTGAAGGCAAGAAGTGATGGAGCGTGCTTCAAGAGTCCACCGATATACCAACGCGCCATATCTGAAAGATCGCCATATGTTCCTGCTTCGAAGAATAGTGGCTTGCCATCTTTCCAAAGTGATTGGTGAACGTGCATACCTGAACCGTTATCTCCGAAGAGAGGCTTTGGCATAAAGGTTGCTGTCTTGCCACCTTCCCAGGCAACGTTGCGAATGATGTACTTAAACTTCATCAATTCATCGCCGGCGCTAAGGATGTCTGTAAAGCGGTAGTTAATTTCCATCTGTCCTGCTGTACCAACTTCATGGTGAGAACGCTCGACTAGTAAGCCGGCGCGACCAAGTTCCATAACCATTTCATCGCGAAGATCTGCGAATTGATCAGTTGGAGAAACAGGGAAGTATCCGCCCTTGACGCGTGTGCGGTAACCGCGGTTTGGTGTTCCATCTGGATCTGCAACGATGCCGGTATTCCAAGCGCCTTCGTATGAATCAATGTGGTGGAAAGACTCGTTGATGCCAGTGCTAAAGCGAACTGCATCAAAAACGTAGAACTCAGCTTCAGGTGCAAAGAAAGCCTGATCTGCGATTCCTGTTGACTTCAAATAATCGACAGCCTTTGCAACAACTCCGCGAGGATCGCGTGAATAAGGTGTGTTATCTGATGGATTGTGAACAGAGAAGAGAATGACAAGAGTTTTTTCTAGTCGGAATGGATCGATAAATGCTGAAGATGGAATTGGCAGCAACTTCATATCTGATTCGTGAATTGACTGGAAACCACGGATTGAAGAACCGTCGAACATTAGGCCATCGGTAAAGACCGCTTCATCGAATGATTCAACTGGAACGTTGAAGTGATGCTGGATGCCGGGTAGATCGGTAAAGCGAACATCGACGAGCTTTACATCTTCTTTCTTGATGTAAGCAAAAACTTCTGCTGCATTTTTAAACATTAATCGAACTCCTCATGTAATCGAATTTTTCGAGTCTAAGGCCGAATTGGATATCTGCCAGATTCAATCAGGTGTACTCGGGGCCTCACCTTTGAGGGCGACCGATCTGGGTAAACCCTAAGTCTCAATAGACCTTTTAACATAACTGGAGTGTTACAGCCATGTAAAACCTTCCTGAAAGCGCGCCCCGTACTAGGTAGGCTCTAGCCATGAAACACCAGATCAGCCTTGGCCGCCGCTTGCTGGGCCTGACTATCGATTGGCTGATGTGTTACGCAATCGCCCTCGGACTAATCGGTGATACATCCTGGACGCTAGTTGTCTTTTTCGTAGAGACCTTCTTGCTGACCGCATTGGGGGGAGCCACTGCTGGCCATCGCCTGATTCGCGTAAAAGTCGTTAATTTTCAAACGGGGGCCAATCCAACGCTTCGCCAATCGTTTGTTCGCACCGTGCTGCTCTGCCTAGTAGTTACTGCAATTACCTATGATGAAAATGGTCGAGGCATACACGAACGACTTAGCGGGACAAAGCTTTTCGATCTAAGAAAAATTACCTTTTAGGAATCCGAACGCCCTTTGGCATCGGTCCCTTAGGGATTGGAATCGACATACCGCCAACGGCCTTAAATCTTGCGCGTACTTCGCGCATCTGGTGAGCAGATAACTTCTTAGGCAATTTGGTGAGGTGCTTCTGTAATTTGCGAAGTGGGACTTGGCCAGGGCCGTCTCCAACATAAACTTCAGTGACCGGAACGCCGGGTGCGAAACGTTCTGATCTCTTTCGCTCTTCTTGCAACATCATTCGAACCGCTTGTGTGCCTTCGCCTGTAACAACAATGCCGGCGCGGCCGATACTGCGATGGACCATATCTTGATTCTTAGTAACCGCAACGGCTGGAGTAGTAACCCAACCTTTTCGAATCGCCATCAAGACGCTGGCTCCCGCACCGATCTGTCCCTCAATTGAAACGTAGGCTGCAGAAGATGCGATGCGAGTAAAGAAGAACATCGCCGCAAGCGCTGCGATAGGAAGTGAGACAAAACCAAGATAGATCGGATGTCCGATTACTAGGCCGGTTGAGATACCGATTGACCAGGTAATTGCGAAAACTCCAAAAATTCCCGCACCGATCCAAGGCTTAACGCTCTTGGTAACTGAGTAGGCATCACGGAAAGTTTTGAAACGGACCTTTTTAACTTTTGGCTCTTTCGCCTTCTTCTTAAACATGGACGTTAGTTTAGGGGAGCAGGTGCCGTACCACCAAGGCGAAGCGGCGCCCAGCGTTGCCCAAGATGGCTATCTGGGTACTTTGCCTGCACTTCATGAAGTAGCGCAATCATCTTTTCGCGCAAAATCTTTTCACCAGCGTCAACATCTTCACCTTTTTTGAAGTGAAGTGGCTCACCGAAAGTTACATAGATTGGAACCTTTTTCCGACGAAGATCGCGTCTTACGCCCTTAGTCCAGATTCTTTGCGATCCCCAGATAACTGCAGGAATCACTGGAACATCTGAACCCATCGCTAGACGGATCGCACCAGACTTTAAATCTTTTATCTCGAAGCTCTTCGAGATTGTTCCTTCCGGAAAAATTCCAACTATTTCGCCACTACGTAGCGCCCGAAGTGCAGCAACAAAAGATGCCGAACCATTGTCGCGATCTACATTTATATGATGCATACCCCGCATAAGCGGTCCCGCTAACTTGTTATCAAAAATTTCCTTCTTGGCCATAAATCTAACTAATCGATTAGCGGGTAGCGCAGCTGTTCCGATAAGCGCAAAATCCAAGTAGCCGATGTGGTTCATCGCAAGAATCGCGCCACCTTTGCGCGGGATATGCGCCTCGCCCTCAAAATTAAATTGCAGTCCCAGGTACTTCCAAAAGGTCTTTAACGCAACGATTACCGGAGGATAGACAATTTCAGCCAAGGTTTGAACCTTGTGCAACGCGAGCTTCTTGCGCTTGCTTATAAAGCTTTCCAGCGCGATAGCTTGAGCGAACGAGCGGGCCGCTCATTACTCCAAGGAAGCCGACCTCTTTTGCTTCCGCAGCAAGTTCTACAAACTCTTCAGGCTTAACCCAACGTTCTACAGGATGATGCTTATTTGTCGGACGCAGATACTGGGTGATCGTAATCAAGTCACATCCCGCATCGTGTAAGTCAACCAGGGCCTGAGAAATTTCTTCGCGGGTTTCACCAAGCCCCAAGATGAGATTAGATTTTGTGATCAATCCATACTCGCGCGCCATATTGATGACGTGCAGTGATTTCTCATAAGTAAATGCGGGACGGATTCTCTTAAAAATGCGGGGGACCGTCTCTAAATTATGAGCAAAGACTTCAGGTTTAGTTTCAAATATTTGATTCAGTAGCTCTGGCTTGGCGTGAAAATCTGGTGCCAACATCTCAACGCCACAACCTGGATTTAGCTCATGTACTTGTCGGATAGTTTCGGCATACAACCATGCGCCTTCATCTGGGAGATCGTCGCGAGTTACTCCAGTAATCGTTGCGTACTTGAGACCCATGGTCTTTACAGACTCGGCAACCTTACGTGGCTCTTCGCGATCAATCGGAAGTGGCTTACCTGTATCGATATTGCAGAAATCGCAGCGACGTGTGCAACGGTCGCCACCAATTAAGAATGTTGCCTCTTTATCTTCCCAACATTCAAAGATATTTGGACACGCCGCTTCTTGGCAGACCGTGTGCAGACCTTCGCTCTTAACCAGCGAGCGAAGCCTGGTGTATTCAGGCCCCATATTTGCGCGGGTCTTGATCCACTCTGGTTTTCTTTCGATTGGAGTCTCGGTATTGCGCGCTTCTATGCGAAGTAACTTACGTCCATCTGGAGCGATGCTCATACGCTTACCTTACCTAGTGCGGCGGTAATCTCTTTCTCAACGATCGAAATGACCTCGGAAACGGCAATTTCCCGCCCGAGTTCGCGCGCCATCGAGGTCACAGCCGCATCGTCTATTCCGCAAGGAACGATCTGCCCAAAGGCAGCCAGATCAGGGCTCACATTTAGTGCAAATCCATGCATTGTCACTCCAGAGGCAACGCGGATCCCGATCGCGGCAATCTTCCGCTCACCATTTTCGTCGCATACCCACACGCCGGAACGTCCATCAACTCTTTGCGCGGTGATTCCAAATGTTGCACAAACTTCAATTAGCGCTGATTCGAGTGTTCTAACAAAGCCAACAAGTTCGGTTGGCTTAAGCAACTTAACTATTGGATAACCAACGAGTTGTCCTGGTCCGTGCCAAGTAATTCTTCCGCCACGATCAACATCTAT
>JAIYCF010000016.1 GCA_027488165.1 Streptomycetaceae bacterium | reverse complement strand
CTTTCCTTCACCGATTGGTATCTAGATGGCGGCAAGGGTTACCCACTTGGCGCCGTGCAGTTAATCGGCAAGGTGCAAGGCATCATGATGAAATCTTTTGCTAAGCGAGTTCCACTTCCAATACTTAACTTAGTTTCTGATCACAGCGTGGAGTTTGTGGTCATGTCTGAGGATCTGCCACACCCAGATAACCGCGTAACTATTGATAAAAACGGGGCAATCAAGATCGTTCGTAAATCAGTTGGAATGAAGACCCACTTTGAACTCCTGCGCCGGGCCAAGAAAGTTCTGCGCAAAGCTGGTTACCAAGCGATCTTCAGACAACCCTTTGATATTTCAATGAACTCGCATCAATGCGGAACAACCGTTGCCGGCAATGATCCGCGCACCAGCGTTGTCGATGGTTATTGCCGCAGCCATGACCACCACAATCTTTATTTGATTGATGGTGGATTCTTCCCATCATCGGCTGCCATGAACCCGGCGCTGACAATTGCCGCACAAGCGCTACGCGTTGTTGAGCAATCAGATTTAGCTAAAGTTTAAGCAAGACCCAAAACGCGCAATAGTTCGTCGTTAAGATCTTTAGCATCGACATCTACGCCGGTCCAATACTTAATTCCAATAACCGCTTGGTTTACAACCATTCCGAGCCCTTGCAAGGTTGTTGCTCCACGCTTAGCTGCTTCATCTAAGAAGTAAGTCTGCGGTGGATTAACGATCACATCTGCCGCCAACATTCCTGGGCGAATCGAATTGAAATCAATATCCTGCTTGCCTTCAGTGTTAACCATACCCATTGAGGTTGAGTTGATTACAACTTCAGCATCGGCCGGGATTGAGTAAGTCTTATTCCATTCCACGAATTCAGCGGAAGCGGAAGTTTTATCGTTGAGCAACGCAGTTAACTCTTCACCGCGAGCGCGCGAGCGGTTTACAACATAGAACTTAGTGGCTCCCGCGAGCGCGAGTTCAACTGCAATTGCGCGCGCTGCACCACCTGCACCTAGTAAAACAATCGTCTTACCAGTTGCGGGAGTAATCTCCAGAAACGATTTTAAAAATCCTTTGCCATCGGTATTTTCCCCGATTAACTTTCCATCGCGATTGACCGCACAGTTAACGGCGCCGATTAGAGCAGCCGACTCCCCTAGGCCATCTAGATACTTAATAACTTCAACCTTGTGAGGGATAGAGCAGTTAAAGCCCTTCCAATTCATTGCTCTGGCGCCTTTTACAGCCGCTTCCAATTGGTCTGGGTTAACTTCGCAATTTACGTAGCGATAGTGCAGGTTATTGGCCTTGTAAGAGGCCTCAACCATGGCAACTGTTGGGTTTGAGTCTGAACCTTGTGAAAAGCTTCCAGTTAATTCATGTCGGAAAGATCCGCCGATATCCATGGTCATGTTCAGACCTTACCTTGCAAGTTATGATCAGCCAATGGCTACTCCATTCTTGCAACGCATCGCATCCGCACCTATTTCATGGGGTATCTGTGAAGTACCAGGTTGGGGCGCAATGCTGCCCACTAAGCGCGTGCTCTCAGAGATGACCAGTCTTGGGCTTCCTGCAACCGAACTCGGTGCACCAGGTTTCTTCTCTGATGATTCAGCAGAACTCAAAGATCAACTCGCAGAATTTAATATGTCAATGATCGGTGGCTTTACACCAGTTGTACTTCATGACAAGTCCCAAGAAAAAGCAACGATTGAAATGGCTCTTACAACTAGTAAGAAGTTTCAAGAGATCGGTGCAACTCACTTTGTCTCTTGCCCAGTTCAAACTTGGGATTGGGCCAACCCTGAAGAGTTAAGCAAAGATGAAGTTACGCAATTCTTTAAGATGCTCGCTGAAGTAGATCAGATCTGTAAAGATCACGGCCTTGTACAAGTTGTTCATCCACATTTGCAGACAGTTGTTGAGACTAAAAAAGATATCGATATGGTGGTCGATAACTCTGATGTCATGTGGTGTCTTGATACTGGCCATATGACAATCGGTGGACAAGACACTGTTGAGTTCGCTAAGAAATATGCCAGCCGCGTTGGCCATGTTCACCTAAAAGATGTGAATATGAAATCTGTTCCGCCCGTTCTCTCGCGCCAGCAGAGCATCATGGAAGGCGTACAGAAAGGTTTGTTCACACCTCTCGGCCAAGGCGATGTTCCTATCCTTGAGACGATTCTGGCGCTAGAAGCAGCCGGTTATCAGGGTTGGTATGTCATCGAACAAGATGTGGCAATCACTGGAGCAATGCCAGGAATCGGTGAAGGCCCTATCAGCGGAATGAAACAATCTGTAGATTATCTCCACAACGTTGTTGCACCAGCTTTAGCTAAATAAACAGTTAAATCTAAAGATAAAAGGGGAGTAAAAGTGTCTGATCTACGCGTAGGAGTTATCGGTGTAGGAATCATGGGCTCAGGACATGCTCGCTACTTAACTGAGCATGTAGATGGTGCAGTTGTCACCGCCCTCTTTGATCTAGATGGTCCACGTATGGATGCGCTTGCAAAAGAGCTAAGCGCCAAGTCAGGTGTGGCTATCAACCAACATGCATCCGTTGAGTCATTGGTAAGCGATTCCAACGTTGACGCTGTAATCATCTGCTCACCAGACCCGCTTCACCCAGAACATTTAACTCTGGCAATTAACGCCGGAAAGCACACACTTTGCGAAAAGCCATTGGCTCCAAAGTCAGCAGATGCCAAGAAGGTTGCTGACCTTGCAAATGCCTCAGGTTTAAATATCACCCTTGGTTTCATGCGCCGTTTCGATCCTTCTTACATAGAGCTTAAGAAAGAGATTCAATCTGGCAAGTACGGCAAGGTTCTACATCTTCGCTGCATCTCTCGTAACGTCAGTTCTCCAACTGCAACAACTCCAATGTTGCTAACCAATGTTGCGGTCCACGAAGTAGATATCGCCCGCTGGTTGCTTGGCGAAGAGTTTGTTTCAATGACTACAGTTGCAATGAAGCG
>JAIYCF010000027.1 GCA_027488165.1 Streptomycetaceae bacterium | reverse complement strand
TGAAGTTTCAATTCTTAGCAACGCCAGTTGAGATCAAGGGCGCTGGAAAAGTAGAAGAAGTTGTATTCCAAAAGACTGGCAGTGATGAAATATTTTCAATCAAATGCGGTCTAGTAATTATCGCGATTGGCTATGAAGCAGCGAGCATTCCCGGAATTCCATACGAGCGCGGCAAGGTAGTAAATAACGAAGGCCGAGTAAGCGAAAACATGTACGTTGTGGGATGGGCTAAGCGCGGACCATCCGGTGTTATCGGTACAAATAAATCAGATGCAGCAGATGTAATGAAGTTATTAGTAGAAGATTTAAAGGACACAAAAGATAATGGTGATATTTCCAAGATATTGCCCGCCGAAAAAATTGTTTCGCAAGCAAATTGGGAGGCGATAAATGCCGCAGAAGTGGCAGCGGGAGAGCCCTTGGGCAAGCCCCGCCGCAAATTTGTTTCTAGAGAAGACCTCCTTAAAAACGTTTGGAATTAACCTTCTGGTCACCGACCTTTAACCTGGTTGGTTAGAAGTGGTTGCAATGGGGTACTTACATTGCCCCATGAAATCCCTTAGAAATAAATCTCTTGGCTTGGGCTCCCTCGCCCTAGCTGCATCTTTACTCCTATCGCTATTAGTTCCCTCAGCGCAGGCAAATACATATTCATTGCCGAACGCTCCAGTATCAGTAACTTCAAAATTTGGATCATCAGGAATTGTTGTCCGCTGGACACCTGCAACTGATGTAACACCGGCAGTCACAGGTTACGTAATTTCAGCTGGTGCTGGCTCTTGCCCAATTTTTGTTCCAGCAAAGAAGCGCGGCAACATTGTTGTTATGCCAGTCGTTGTTGGACAGCCTGCAGGAACTCCAGTTGTACAGGCAGTCAATGCTTACGGTTTCTCTAAGCCAACTGCTTCGACAACAAGTTACACAGCAGCCCAATTAGCAAAAGTTGCTTCAGCAAGTAATAAGAATGTGCAATTCTTACAGTTGAGCGATTTGCACGGGGCGATTGAAGCCGGAGCATCTTTCGGTACTGCCGGATTGGCCAGCAACTGGGATGCAGATAGAAAAGTATCAGCAGCAACTTTCGCCTTTACCTCAGGAGATAACATCGGCGCAGCGCCTCCTATCTCGACTGAATTTGAGGAAATGCCAACAATCGAATCACTCAATCTAATTAAGTTAGATGCAGCAGGATTTGGAAACCATGAGCACGACCGCAACCTGGCACATGTTCAAAAGGTAATCGGCGCATCTGATTTCCAATGGCTCGCTGCCAACTATGGCGATGACGCTCTTAAGGCGCTTAAGTCAGGTGCAAAAGCAGCGAAGAGCTTTACGATCATCGATCGCGGTGGCGTAAAGGTTGGTGTTGTCGGTTCGAATACACCTGAAACCATCGAACAAGTATTCCCAGGAAACTTGGATTACACCGATGAAGCAGGCGCTAAGAAGACCATTCAAATTCAGGCTGGCGTAGTTGGGATTAACAAGGCTATTGCGGATGCCCGCGCAGCCGGAGCCCAGATCGTCGTTGCCTTGATCCACCAAGGTTGGACAGAGAACTCTGATGGAGTTGCAAAGGGTGTATTCAATACCCTTTCTAGCGAAATCAAGGGAGCCGATGCAATCTACGGTGGACATAGCCATCAGACATTTGGAACCTTGATCCCATCTTCAGAACGTGGCGCAGCGCCAATTCTTCTTGGCCAGGTTCGCAACGGTGGAGTTGAATACACCCGATCACAGATCTGTATGAAGAGCGGAAAAGTTGTTGGGTCTTCGCTTCAACATGTTTTGAAAGCTGCTGCTCCAGCAGTTACAACTGGTGTTGTTAGCACTGTAACTACAGCTGATGTTGCGGGTGCAGCGCTAGTTAAGAAGTACAAGGATCAGTTAACTACCAAGCTAGATGTAAAGATTGGACAAGTTTCTGCAGTCTTCCCACGCGGCGGAACTCCAGCGGTTGAACGAGCTGGTGAAAACCCAATGGGTATTTACATCGCAGATCTGTTGCGCGCTAAGTACAAGACAGATTTTGCAATCACAAACGGTGGCGGTATCCGCGATACCTTCCCTGCAAAGGCATACATTCCAGCAAACACAGCACTTGTCCGTTCAGGTGCAGGCCCGCTAGATGTAACCCTTGGTGATGCGCTAACCGTTTATCCATTTGGTAACCAGGTAGCAACAACAGTTGTTTCTGGTGCAAATCTTTGGAAGGCGTTGGAGAACGGTGTTGGTGGAAACTACCCAGCAGATGGTCGATTCCCACAAGTTTCGGGCCTTAAGTTCTCATTTGATTCCAGCAAGCCAGTTGGAAGCAGAATCGTCGAAGTTACTAAGAACGACGGAACTCCAATTGCTAAGGATGCAAAGGAATACACACTTACAACTCTTGACTTCATCATTTACGGTGGAGATGGTTATCTAGAAGTATTCTCACCAGCCAAAGCCAAGGTCTACGGTGCGCTACTCGATATATTTGTCGATGCGCTCAAGGCAGATATGGCAGCCGGCAAAGTGACACAACTTCCAGCACTCGATGGGCGAGTAAAGAAAGTTGGCTAGTCGCTAAGTAATTAAAGCGAAGGGCGCTCGAGAAATCGGGCGCCCTTCGTGCTTATTTATAAGGGTTTAAGCCCATTTGGGCGGCATTTGAAAAGGTTGTAGTATTCATCGTCTAGCGTGCGTAGCTCAACGGATAGAGCATCTGACTACGGATCAGAAGGTTAGGGGTTCGAATCCCTTCGCGCGCACGAGATGAGCCTTTCGGTGCCTTTCACACCGGAAGGCTTTTCTTT
>JAIYCF010000004.1 GCA_027488165.1 Streptomycetaceae bacterium | reverse complement strand
TCGGGGCAGGTTTACTCACCTGAAGAATTTGTCGACCAGATGCTTAATTTGGTTGCAACCTACCCAATTTCTTCAATTGAAGATCCCTTTGCTGAAGATGATTGGGCTTCTTGGTCAGCTTTTACATCAAGTGCACCTGCGCACCTGCAAATCCTTGGAGATGATTTATTTACAACTAATTTACATCGCCTCGAAAGAGGAATCGCCGATAAGAGCGCCAACGCTATTTTGATTAAGGCCAATCAAAACGGTTTATTGACCTCAACACATCGCGTTCTAGATCATGCCCAAGCAAATAATTTTGCAACAGTAGTCTCTGCGCGCAGCGGTGAGACCGAAGATTCATGGTTGGCAGATTTAGCTACCGGTTGGCGCGCTGAGCAGATAAAGGTTGGCTCAACGCATGGCTCAGAGCGCACCGCAAAATGGAATCGTTTACTCGAGTTAGAGGCAACTGAAGAGACAGAGTTCGCTAAGCCCTTTTAATGAAGAAAACCCCGCCACAGTTGTGACGGGGTTTTCTACTTTTTAACAATTACTTAAGACGCTCTCCAGTTGAAGAACTAAAGAGGTGAACTGAACCTGCCGCAGCGGTGACAGTAATTGTGTCGCCTGGCTTTGGTGGGTTCTTTGGATCCCAGCGAACAATTACTTGTGCGCCATCATCAGTTGAGTTAGCAAACTTCACAGCTGAATCTGCAGGCTTGCCGTATACGAATGCATCGGCACCGAGCTCTTCAACAACTTCAACAAGTACTTTGAAGCCGCTAGATGCTGGAGCGAAACCTTCTGGACGGATACCGACTGTTACAGATGCGCCAGCTGATGCTGGAACATCTACAGCGAGGTCTCCGAGCATCGCCTTTCCGCCGCTTACTGGAGCAGAGAGGAGGTTCATCGCAGGTGAACCGATGAAGCCAGCAACGAATGCATTTGCTGGAGCATCGTAAAGATTGCGTGGTGTATCAACTTGCTGCAATAGACCATCCTTAAGAACTGCTACGCGATCACCCATGGTCATAGCTTCAACCTGGTCGTGTGTTACGTAAACAGTTGTGATTCCAAGACGGCGCTGTAGAGCAGCGATTTGGGTACGAGTTGCAACGCGCAACTTCGCATCAAGGTTTGAAAGTGGTTCATCCATAAGGAAGACCTGTGGCTCGCGAACAATCGCACGACCCATAGCAACGCGCTGACGCTGTCCACCAGAAAGCGCCTTTGGCTTGCGATCTAGGTATGGCTCAAGGTCGAGCAACTTTGCTGCTTCATTAACGCGCTTATCGCGTTCTTCCTTTGCAACTCCAGCGATCTTAAGTGCGAATCCCATGTTCTCTGCAACGGTCATATGTGGGTAAAGCGCATATGACTGGAAAACCATCGCGATATCGCGATCTTTTGGAGCAACGTTTGTTACATCACGATCACCGATAAGAATGCGACCTTCGTCGATTTCTTCAAGGCCGGCCAACATACGAAGTGATGTTGACTTACCGCAACCTGATGGACCAACAAGAACCAAAAATTCTCCGTCTTTAACGGTGAGGTTTAACTTGTCGACTGCAGGTTTGGTTGTGCCTGGGTAGATACGTGTTGCGTTTTCGAATACAACAGATGCCATTTAAGGTATCTCCTTCTCCGGGCAGGTACGTGCCCGACGGTCCGAGGATGAAGGTGCTAGCCGGTTGGCTAGGCTCGCAAAGGATATGCCAAGCGTGGGCCAATAGGGAAGGGGCGCAGGAATTGGCCCCTAGGCGAGTTCACATCTTTTCGCCCTAAGCCTTAGAATTACATCCATCATGGACCCTTACCCGATTGGTTCTTTAATCGGCGATCTCGCCTCTGTAGCTGGCCTGATTCTCCTCGGCTCATTCTTTGTGGCAGCAGAAATCGCCCTCATCTCACTTCGTGAAAGCCAAGTCCGCCAACTCTCAAGTAGAGGTAAACGTGGCGCCAAGGTTTCGGTACTTACCTCCAACCCAAATCGCTTCTTAGCCGCTGCTCAAGTTGGAGTTACCGTTTGTGGTTTTCTATCTGCAGCACTTGGCGCAGAAAGACTTGGCGTTTATGTGATTCCGCAGTTAGTTGATCTTGGTCTTTCAGATGATGCGGCAAATGTAACTTCGTTAATCGGAGTCACCTTAGTAATCGCTTACTTCTCACTCGTATTCGGTGAGCTCGTGCCAAAGCGCCTTGCGCTATTTCGCACTGAAGAAATTTCACTATGGAGCGCCGGCCCAATTGATTTCACCGCAAAATTCTTTAGACCTGTGATTTGGCTACTCTCTAAATCAACCGATGTAGTTGTTCGAATCTTCGGAATCGATCCGAAGGAACAGCGTAGCCAGATGTCTGAAGAAGAGTTACTTGATCTAGTAACTGGCCATGCTGCGTTGACCGCTGAAGAACGCGATATCGTTGAAGAAGTCTTTAACGCATCTGAACGTCAAGTGCACGAAGTCATGGTGCCGCGCACTGAGGTAGATTTTATGGATGCCTCTTTAACAGTGGGCAAAGCGATCGCGCTCGCCGTTGATCGCGCTCACTCACGTTACCCAGTTGTTCGCGGTTCGACCGATGAGGTGATTGGTTTTATCC
>JAIYCF010000022.1 GCA_027488165.1 Streptomycetaceae bacterium | reverse complement strand
GATTTCGCAGCAGGTTTTGTCGATCGCGAATGGACGATTATCAGTGGTGGCGCATATGGAATTGATTCTGCCGCACATAAAGGTGCGCTGATTGCAGAAGGTGCAACAGTTGCAGTACTTGCGGCAGGAATTGATGTGGCATATCCGGCTGGTAATGCTCGCTTATTTGCTGAAATATGCGAGAACGGTGCGCTGGTCTCTGAAGTTATCCCTGGCGCGCATGCAATTCCAGCAAGATTTCTTACTCGCAATCGAATCATTGCCGCGCTTTCACAAGCAACCTTGGTTGTTGAAGCAGCCTTTCGTTCAGGTTCACTTCGCACCGCACGGGATGCTGCAGAGCTAATGCGCCCGGTAATGGCGATACCTGGACCAATAAGTGCGCCAACATCTGAAGGTTGCCATCGCTTAATCGGTGAACGCGCTGCTGAGTTGGTTACATCTGTTGGCGATGCGATTGAGTTGATTTCTAGCCTGTAAATATTTGGTTTAGGCAATGCAAGCGCTTAATGAGAGAATAAGCGTATGAGTGAATTCCGTTCTGGCTTTGTCGCAATTGTCGGCCGCCCTAACACCGGAAAATCAACGCTCATTAACGCACTTGTCGGTAGCAAGATCGCAATAACATCACCGCATCCCAACACCACGCGCCATGCCATTCGCGGCATCGTAAACCAACCAACTTTTCAAGCAGTCCTTGTAGATACTCCAGGTATCCATAAACCAAAGACTTTGCTTGGGCATCGCCTAAATGCAGTCGTTGGCGAGAGTATGGATTCAGTAGATATTGTTTTAATGTGTCTGCCAGCGGATGAAACATCTGGGGGAGGAGATGTCTTTCTTGCCCAAGAGATCGCAAAACATCCCCGCGCTAAGAAGTTCGCGCTAGTTACCAAGACAGACTTAATTTCCAAAGAGAAGTTGGCTCTGCGCCTAGCCGGAATCAACGATCTGGCAAAGGGATTTGCTTGGGATGAGATTGTTCCGATATCTGCAGCGATTCATTCGCAGATCGATTTACTCGCCGAGTTAATCGGCAAAAGTTTGCCAGTTGGTCCAGCTTTCTATCCTGATGACATGAAGAGCGATCAGGATCAGCAGCAGTTAATCTGCGAGTTAATTCGTGAGGCCGCCATGCGCGATGCCCGCGAAGAACTTCCACATTCGATTATGGTCACAATTGATGAAATGTCTGAGCGCGATGAAAAAGGCTCTCGTCCATTCTTTGATATCCATGCCACGATCCACGTCGAACGCGATTCGCAGACTGGAATCATCTTGGGCCATAAGGGAGAACGATTAAAAGATATTGGAATGCGTGCTCGTGCAGATATCGAACGCGAACTTAACGCTCGAATTTTCTTAGGGCTACATGTAAAAGTATCTAAAGAATGGCAGCGCGATCCTAAGTTGTTACAGCGTTTGGGATTTGGCGAAAACTAAGCGCTAGTTCTGCGGCTTGCTAGATATGAGCCGATCAAAACCAGTGGTAGTCCAACGATAATTCCAACGGTTAACGGTTCATTTAAAATGATTACGCCAAGAACCACTGCAAAAGCGGTATTCATATAAGTAACCAGCGATGCACGCGTAGGCCCGATCTCTGCCATCACGGTAAAGAAGACGGCAAATGCAATTCCGGTTGATAGAACTCCGAGTGCGATCAGAGAATAAATCGCCTCATTGCTGATCGAGTGATCTGGCCAGAAGAAGAGCGCTGGTGCGTAAAAGATTGCTGTCATGACCATAGCGATACCGTTGATCGCAATGCCTGATCCATCAGGCATCTTGCGAGTTATATAGATAACCGCGAAGGCGTAACCAATTGATGCGGCGAGAACCATAACGATTGAGAGTGGATCGGATGAACCAGTAATGCTCTCAATTCCAACAAGTAAGAAGACCCCGAGAAAACCGATGGCGATTCCGAATAAGCGCTTTGGTTGCCAGACTGATTTGTCGCCATAGCGAGATGCAATAAGCGTTGAAAAGATGGGTACTGATGAGACGAGCAGACCAGCGAGCCCAGATGAGATCTTCTGCTCTGCAGTTCCGATCAGAATCCAAGGTCCAACCATTTCAAAGAGGGCATAGACCGCGATATATCGCCAATGTTTAATCGCAGTAAAGAAAGTTTTATCGTAGATCGCAATTGGAATCAGAACTAGCGCACCGATAAACACACGTCCGAACACGACAATTGCAGGAGAGAAGCCATCTTGCGGATCAACTGCGACCTTAATAAAGAGATACGGGATACCCCAAAGAAAGCCAGCCAGGATGAAGAGGATCAAGTTACGGCGCGACATGAGTCGAAGTGCTCCAGTGCTCGGAAGTGTTTTTTATTTAACGCAGCACGCTGCGATAGAGCGCAATAGTAGCCTGTGCGACGGCATCCCAGCCAAAATGAGTAGTCGCGCGTTCGCGGCCTGCTTTTCCATAACGCTTAAGTAGTTCTGGATCTGCCAATAACCGAGTTATAGATTGAGATAAATCACCCTCAAACTTGGCGTGATCTTCGGTGTAGTCAACTAATTCACCAGTTTTTAAGTGATCTACAACTTCTTGAATTCCACCTACACGCGATGCCAGTACCGCGGTTTGGCATCCCATCGCCTCTAAATTAACAATTCCGAGTGGTTCATAAATTGATGGACACAAGAAGAGCTCGGCTTGAGTTAACACAGCGGTTAATTCATCGTGCGGCAACATATCTTTAATCCACCAGATATTTTTGCGAACCTTCTGTAGCTCTGCAATTAGTTCGGCAACTTCTGCGCCAATACCTGGCTCATCTGGACTTCCGGCGCAAAGTACTAATCCGTATTCTGCAGGAACTGATTTCCAGGCGCGCAACAAATGAGCTAAACCTTTTTGACGAGTAATGCGACCAACAAATGTGGCGTAAGGCCCCTTGATTCCATACTTAGCCAGAACCGATGAATCAGGATTTGGTGCAAACTTTGCAACGTCTACTCCGTTGCGAATGGTGTGAACTTTCCTTGGGTCAACGTCGGGATAAGCGCTTAAAACATCGGCGCGCATTCCATCGCTGACAGAGATAATTGCGGCAGCGCTTTCGTAGGCAGTCTTTTCTGCCCAAGAAGAAATTTGATAACCGCCACCGAGTTGTTCGGCCTTCCACGGACGCAGCGGTTCAAGAGAATGTGCGCTAACAATGTGGGGGATTCCGTAAAGCAACGATGCGGTATGTCCTGCCATATTTGCATACCAAGTATGTGAATGCACGAGCTGCACGCTTTCAAGGTTGGTTGCGATTGCTAGATCTGTTGCAATTGCTTGCAGCGCAGGATTTGCAGTTGTGAATCCGCTGGGAGTTTCATATCCAAAAGCGCCATCTGACCGCGCTCCGCCAAAGCAGTGCACATCAACCTGAACACCGCTAATTGATCGAAGCGCTTGCGTCAATTGGAAAACATGGACGCCGGCTCCGCCATAGACCTGTGGTGGCCATTCTTTAGTGACGATGCCGACTTTGAGATCGCTGCTCATAGATCAGAGCCTAATCCAAGTTATGGCAATTACTACTGTCGCGTTGGAAGTAACGCGAGTAGATTTATGCCATGAAGCGCAGAGAAAGTCCGCTAGGAATTGTCCTAGCTGGCGGCGAAGGCAAGCGTTTAATGCCATTGACCGCAGATCGCGCTAAACCTGCAGTTCCATTCGGCGGCTCTTATCGGTTGGTGGATTTCGTACTATCTAATTTAGTAAATGCTGAAATGCGCAAGATTGCCGTTTTAACACAATATAAATCCCACTCACTGGACCGTCACATCACGACAACTTGGCGCATGAGTACTCTTTTAGGAAATTACATCACACCAGTTCCAGCGCAGCAGCGCTTAGGTCCACGTTGGTATACAGGTAGCGCGGATGCAATTTTGCAGAATTTCAATTTGATTCACGATGAAAATCCCAACCATGTGCTCGTATTCGGTGCTGATCACGTATATCGGATGGATCCAGATCAGATGTTTGAAGCGCATCTTGAATCTGGCGCCGGAGTTACGGTCGCAGCAATTCGCATGCCACGTTCAGAGGCGCATGAATTTGGCGTAATTGAGTTAGCGGATGATGGAATAACAATTAAGGCATTCCACGAAAAGCCATCTGACCCACCTGCGATGCCAGGTCACCCTGATCTTTGTTTGGTTTCGATGGGAAATTACATCTTCCGTCGTGACATTATGGAAGAAGCTTTAATTTTAGATTCGGAAGATTTAGAAAGTCGCCATGATCTCGGTGGAAACATCATTCCGATGCTGACTAAAAATGGTGTTGCTAAGGTTTATGACTTCGCCAATAACGTAGTTCCTGGCGAAACCGAGCGCGATAAAGGTTACTGGCGCGATGTGGGTTCCATCGACGCCTATTACGACGCACATATGGATCTAGTTTCAATCCACCCAATCTTTAATCTCTACAACCGCGAATGGCCGCTACTTACCAATCCACCATCACTGCCACCTGCGAAATTTAGTGAGGGCGGAATCGCTCAGGATTCGATAGTTGGCGCAGGTTCGATCATCGCCGGCGGTCATGTAAACCGAACTGTTATTTCACACGATGTACATGTCGGAGCAGGCGCATTTGTTGATGGATCTGTACTTATGCCATCGGTAAAGATTGGCGACAAGGCAGTTATCCGAAGTGCGATCTTAGATAAAAGCGTAATTGTGGAACCAGGTGCGCAGATCGGTGTAGATCTTGAGCGTGATCGTGCTCGCTTTACCGTCTCCGAAGCTGGAATCGTGATTGTCGGCAAAGGCGTGAGAGTTACCCCTTAATTATTTTTTGGTTCGTTCTGCAATTTCTTGTGCAGCAAAATCAAGTGCCAGGTGTGATGATGGAGTTGCAGCCACGTTTGCAAAGAAGCCATGGATCATTCCCGGAAATTCTTTGTAGATGTGTTCGGCGCCGTCGCTCGTTAACTTCGCACAGTAATTCTCAGAGTCACTTACCAGCGGATCGTATTGCGCGGTGATAACGATGGATGGTGCAACGCCAGCAAGTGACTTTGCACGCATCGGTGCAGCATAGGGATTGTTATCGTGCTGATTGCCTTGCAGGTATTGATCCCAGAACCATTGCATCGCTTGCGTTGTTAAGCCGTAATCCGTCGCCGCCTCGATATACGACTTAGTTGTGAAATCTCGATCCAAGCAGGGATAAACGAGTAACTGATAAGTTAAAGCAACGTTTTCATCGCGCGCTTTTAGCGCAACAGCTGCAGCCAGATTTCCACCAGCGCTGTCGCCGCCAACGCCAATGCGATTGGGATCGACACCTATTTCTTGGGCGTGCGCTTTAACCCAGAGAAGTCCTGCATAACAATCATCAAAAGGAGCTGGGAAAGGATGCTCTGGCGCTTTCTGATAATTAACGCTGATGATTACCGAGCCACTTTGATTTGCTAAGCGGTGCAGAGCGGCATCATAAATATCTAAAAAATTTAATACCCAACCGCCACCATGGAAAAAGACCATAGCTGGTGCGTTCTGATCTTGGTTCGGGCGATAAATGCGAACTGGAAGATCTGCAGTTGGCCCTGGAATGAAGCGATTTGTTACAGAAAGAATTGCTTCGGGTACTCCTGCAAATGCAACGCGACCTTGCGTCAACTCACGAATGACGGCAACGGGTGCTTCCCAAACCTGCGGTAGCCCTGCTGCTTTTTGATCCGCTAATTGTTTAACAATCTCTGGGGCTAGTGACATAACTTGGTTAACTCCAATTCTCGGTGCGATCGCGCAGCGTGCGATAGCGCTCAACTACATCTGGTGTTGCAGTTGCAGATACTTTTTCAATCTTTCCAAGATCCCAAATAGGTGCGCTATCTCCACCAAGTAAGGCCCAAGCCGCTTGGCGGGCTGCGCCATTTGCCACATATTCACCTGCTGGAGGAACAAGGACTTCACGACCAAAGAGCGCGGCAGCAATTTGCGAGACAGCTGGGTTTTTAGCGGCGCCACCAATCAAGATAATTCGCTTTACATTTACGCCTAACTTTTCTAAAGCATCAACTGCATCAACTAAACCGCAGAGCATTCCTTCGACCATTGCGCGAGCGATATCTGACGCATTTGAGTTATTTAAATTCATTCCACCAAAGACACCTGTTGCGTGGGGACGGTTAGGGGTTCGCTCACCTTCGAAGTAAGGCAACAGCGAAAGACCGTTAGCGCCGGGGTTTGCACTGAGAGCGAGAGCGCCAACTTCGTCATGAGTTTTTCCAAGGATGCGAGTTGCTGCATCCAAAATGCGCGCTGCATTTAGCGTGCAGACAAGTGGCAGGAAGCGACCTGTGGCATCAGCAAAACCAGCAACTTGGCCAGATGCGTCATGAGTTGGAGTATCGGATACTGCGAAGGCGGTTCCG
>JAIYCF010000127.1 GCA_027488165.1 Streptomycetaceae bacterium | reverse complement strand
TTGCCAGCCTTACGCGCCACTAGACGAGTTGCCGTCCAATCATTTGCAACGGCGAGCGTTGATGTTTGGCTCAACCCTGCAATTGGTGCGGCATCTTGAATATCACTTGGCTCGACATGTCCCTCGCGACCAACTTTTGGAGTTAATACCCAAATTGGTCCGGTCTCACTTAAATATGTAAGGGCATCCATTAATTCATCAACGAGATCGCCATCGCCATCGCGCCACCAGAGAATTACTGCATCAACGACTTCAGTCGCTGTTCCTTCAAGAAATGTTGTTCCGACTGTGGCAGCGATCTCATTGCGAAGTACGTCATCGCAATCTGTGTCGTATCCGACTTCAAGGACTATTTCTCCTTGAGCAAATCCCATCCCCTTTGCCACGGGATAAGTCCACCGAATTGCGAGCGCTTTTACAAGGGCTTAGCGGCTCGATTTTGCTCTACTACCGCGTAAGCGCGAGAATAGGCCCATGAGCGAGAACTTCGGCGTCCCAGACCAGATCATCGACCAGCTAGTAGATATCGATCCAAGTGAGACCGCCGAATGGCAAGCCTCCTTTGATGCCGCACTCAATGGCGCAGGTCCAGTCCGTGCTCGTTACCTAATCTTGAAGTTGCTCCAGCGCGCACACGAAAAAAATATTGGCGTAGCCGCTCTTCGCAATACCGATTACATCAACACCATTACTCCAGAGAACGAACCAGCATTTCCTGGCGATGAAGCGATCGAGCGTCGCATCCGCGCTTACATTCGCTGGAACGCAGCGATGTTGGTGCACCGCGCGCAGCGCCCTGGCATCGGAGTCGGTGGACACATCTCTACTTACGCATCATCTGCCGCACTTTATGAAGTTGGTTTCAACCACTTCTTCCGCGGACAAGATCACCCAGGCGGCGGAGATCAAATCTTCTTCCAGGGACATGCATCTCCCGGAATGTATGCACGCGCATTTATGGAAGGCCGCTTAAGCGAGCACCAACTAGATGGTTTCCGTCAGGAACTTTCACATACAGGCGGAGGACTTTCTTCTTATCCGCACCCACGACTGATGCCAGAGTTCTGGCAGTTCCCAACAGTTTCAATGGGTATTGGTCCAATCAATGCAATTTATCAAGCGCGCTTTAACCGTTACCTACATAACCGCGGAATTAAAGATACGAGCCAGCAAAATGTTTGGGCATTCCTTGGCGATGGTGAAGTCGATGAGGTTGATACCTTGGGCGCAATTGGTCTGGCATCGCGCGAGAATCTAGATAACTTAACTTTCGTTGTTAACTGCAACTTGCAGCGCCTTGATGGCCCAGTTCGCGGTAACGGAAAGATTATTCAAGAGCTGGAATCCATCTTCGGTGGAGCCGGCTGGAATGTAATCAAGGTTGTATGGGGCCGCGAATGGGATCCACTACTTGCACAAGATCGCGAAGGCGCACTTGTAAACATTATGAATACAACTCTTGATGGCGATTACCAAACATTTAAGGGCGAAAGCGGCGCATATGTTCGCGAGAAGTTCTTTGGTCGCGATCCACGCACTGCTGCGATGGTTGCAAACTGGTCAGATGATCAGATCTGGAACTTAAAGCGCGGTGGTCATGATTACCGCAAGCTTTATGCCGCTTACGCTGCTGCATCACAACCAAATGGTCGCCCAACAGTTATCTTGGCTAAGACCGTTAAGGGTTGGACACTTGGTTCGCACTTCGAAGCCCGTAACTCAACGCACCAGATGAAGAAGATGTCGCTTGAAGATATCGTCGAATTCCGCGATCGCTTAGGTATTCCAATCGCAGATGAGAAGTTGGATAAATACACACCTCCTTATTACAAGCCAGCTGCAGATTCTGCGGAAGCCAAATACCTTGAAGAGCGTCGCGCTGCACTTGGTGGATCTATTCCACGCCGTCGTTCAATTTCTCGCCCATTGGCACAACCTGCTGATGAAGCATATGAATCTGTAAAGCGCGGATCAGGTCAGCAAGAAGTTGCAACAACAATGGCCTTTGTCCGTATGTTGAAGGATCTCGTTAAGGATCCAGGACTTGGTGCGCGTTTAGTTCCGATTATTCCTGATGAAGCACGTACCTTCGGTATGGATTCATTGTTCCCAACGCTAAAGATTTACTCACCACATGGTCAGCAGTACACCGCGGTCGACCGCGAGCTAATGCTTTCCTACAAGGAATCAACTGCTGGCGTAATCCTTCACGAAGGTATTAACGAGGCTGGTTCGGTTGCTTCATTTACTGCTGTTGGATCTTCATATTCAACACACGATGAACCAATGATTCCGATCTACATCTTCTACTCAATGTTCGGATTCCAGCGCACCGGAGATGCATTCTGGGCTGCTGCCGATCAATTGGTTCGTGGATTCGTAGTAGGTGCAACTGCAGGACGCACAACGCTTAACGGTGAAGGTTTGCAACATGAAGATGGTCATTCACCGCTTCTTGTTTCAACAAACCCAGCAGTCGTTGCTTACGACCCAGCGTTTGCCTACGAACTCGGACACATCGTTAAAGATGGTCTGCGCCGTATGTATGGCGAAAACAGCGAGAACGTTTACTACTACCTAACTGTTTACAACGAGCCCTACGTTCAACCAGCAGAACCAGAAAACCTAGACGTCGAAGGTTTGCTCAAGGGAATTTATCTCTTCCAGCAAGGTCCAAAGCAGCGTAAGAAAGTTGCGCAGATCTTGGCATCAGGCGTCGGTATGAACTGGGCGCTAAAGGCAGCGAAACTTCTTGAATCTGATTGGGGCGTTTCTGCATCGGTCTGGTCAGTTACTTCATGGAACGAACTACGCCGTGATGGTTTAGCAGTAGATCGCCACAACTTCTTAAATCCATCTGATCAACGCACCGCATACGTTGCTCACAAGTTGCGCAACGCTGAAGGTCCGGTTATCGCAGTTAGCGATTACATGCGCGCCGTTCAAGATCAGATCGCACCATGGGTTAGCCAAGACTTTGTTTCACTTGGTACTGATGGCTTTGGTCTTTCTGATACTCGCGGTGCACTGCGTCGCCACTTCAAGGTAGATGCCGAATCAATCGTTATTGCAACACTTGCAGCTCTTGCTAAGAGCGGAGATGTTAAAGCTAGCGTTGTGCAAGAAGCGATCAATAAGTATCAGATCAACGACATCAACGCTGCAGATCCAGGTAATACCGAAGGCTCTGGCTGAGGAAAGCCTTGATAACTCGCATCCCTATTGCAGATATCTCTCCTGCTGTTAATTTTGGAGGCGAGTTAGTTCCTGTTAAGGCGGTTGCGGGAGAAGTAATTGCAGTTACTGCAACAATCTTTCGCGAAGGCCATGATGCACTTGGCGCTCATGCGCTGCTCTTTGACGATAAAGGTAAAGAGATTGCTCGTTCTCCAATGCGCGAAATTTGGCGCGGTGGCGATCGCTTTGAAGGAACAATCACAATTCCGGCTCGTGGAGATTTCCATTACGCGATCGAAGCCTTTGATGATCCTTTCGCAACTTGGGAACATGGCTCTGAAATTAAGATTGCCGCAGATATTGATGCGCAACTCTGTTGCACCATTGGAAAGCTAATCTTTGAAGAGAAGTTAGCGGAAGATACTTCTGCCAAGAAGCTGCTCTCCCCCGCAATCAAAGCGTTAACGGATACTTCACTTGCGCCGGCCAATCGTTTCTCCCAGGCAACGACAACTGAAATCCGAGCTTACTTTGCGGCAAACCCATTGCGACGCTTAGTAAGTCGTTCTGAACTAATTCCAGTGCGTGCCGACCGTGATCGCGCACTTGTTGGTGCTTGGTACGAGTTCTTTCCGCGCAGCGAAGGTGCAATGGTTGATGCACACGGACGGATAACAAGTGGAAACTTTGCTACCGCTGCTAAGCGCATTCCAGCGATAGCAGCCATGGGCTTTGATGTTCTATATCTGCCACCCATTCACCCAATCGGTACCGCACACCGCAAGGGTCGCAATAACACTTTGACTCCAAGCGATACTGATCCAGGTGTTCCTTGGGCGATTGGAAATAAAGAGGGCGGCCACGATGCCATTAATCCAGCGCTGGGCACGATGTCAGATTTCGAAACTTTTGTTTCAATTGCCAAGAAGAACAATCTAGAAATCGCTCTAGATCTAGCGCTACAAGCTTCTCCTGATCATCCTTGGGTTAAATCAAATCCTGAATGGTTTACAACGCGCCCTGACGGCACGATCGCTTACGCTGAGAATCCCCCAAAGAAATATCAAGATATTTACCCAATTAACTTTGATAATGATTACAAAGGCATTCTTGCTGAAGTTCTGCGCATCATCCGCTTATGGGTTTCTAAGGGTGTAACTATTTTTCGCGTTGATAATCCACACACCAAGCCAGTTCACTTCTGGCAAGAAGTAATGTCAGTAGTCCATAAAGAAAGCCCTGATGTTGTATTTCTTGCTGAAGCATTTACCAAACCGGCAATGATGCATGCTTTGGGTAAAGCGGGCTTTCATCAGTCATATACATATTTCACCTGGCGCACCAGCAAGGCCGAACTTATGGAATATGGTCGCGAAGTTTCACAAGAGACTAGCGCCTTCTTTAGACCAAACTTTTGGGTAAATACTCCAGATATCTTGCCTTTCCATCTGCAATCTGGAAACCCTGCCATGTTTGCACTTCGCGCAGTGTTGGCTGCAACTTTAACTCCATCTTGGGGAATGTATGCCGGTTATGAACTCTATGAACACCGCCGCTTTAAAGAAGGCGGCGAAGAGTATTTGGATTCCGAGAAGTATGAGATAAAAATTCGCGATTGGGATGGCGCTGCCAAAAAGGGCATAACGCTTGCTCCATTTATCACTCAGTTAAACCAGATTCGTCGCGCCCACCCAGCGCTGCTACAGCTGCGCAATCTACGCTTTCACCACACTGATTCTGATGCAGTCATCGCTTATTCCAAGCGCACTGGCGATGATTTGATTTTGGTTGTTGTAAACCTTGACCCAACTTATGCCCAAGAGACCACAGTGCATTGGGATATGAAGGCGCTCGGTATTGCCGATCATTCATTCGAGGTAAAGGATTTACTGGATAACCAGAGCTTTACCTGGAGCCCAGATACCTTTGTCCGCCTTGACCCAGCAAGACCAACTGGCAAAGTTGCACACATTTGCCAGGTAAGGCTCTAACCTCAGATCATGTCTTTCTTCCAGAAGCTCTTCGGAAAGAGTAAAGACGCGAAGGAAGAGATCTACATTGCTCCGGCCACTTTTTTAAATCCAAATTCCACGCTAGGTGAATTAGATTTTCATCTACTTGCAGAAGGTCGCCATGAGAAATTGTGGGAAGTCCTTGGAGCTCACGTTCGGCGCGATCAGAACGGTGAGCTACTTGGAACGGCATTTACAGTTTGGGCGCCAAATGCCCGCGCAGTTAGCTTGATCAGCGATTTAAACTACTGGGATAAAAATACTCATCCGATGATCCGTTTAGGTTCATCTGGAATCTGGGAGATATTTATTGCAGATATCGGCGCCGGAGTTAAATACAAGTTTGCAATCTGCGGCAGCGATGGTCGTTGGGTGGATCACGCTGATCCACTTGCTCGTCAAACTGAGACTCCCCCTCACACGGCATCGATGGTTAATGAATCTAATTATCAATGGCAGGATTCAAAATGGATTGAGCAGCGTTCCAAATTTGAACCTTGGCGCAGCCCAGTTGCGGTCTATGAAGTTCACCTAGGTTCCTGGAAGTTAGGACTTTCTTATCGAGAGCTAGCAACCGAATTGGTTAACTATGTAACCTCTCAAGGATTTACCCACGTTGAGTTCTTGCCGGTTACTGAACATCCTTACGGACCATCTTGGGGTTACCAAGTAACTTCTTTCTTTGCGCCAACTTCACGTTTTGGATCCCCAGATGAATTTAGATTTTTAGTCGATGCCCTGCATGCGGCGGGAATTGGCGTAATCCTTGATTGGGTTCCGGCTCACTTTCCTAAAGATGAATGGGCGTTGGCCAAATTTGATGGCACCGCGTTATACGAACATGCAGACCCGCGCTTAGGCGAGCACCCTGACTGGGGCACGCTGATCTTTAACTTCGGCCGCAATGAAGTACGAAATTTCCTGGTAGCTAGCGCGCTTTATTGGCTAACTGAGTTCCATATCGATGGCCTGCGCGTAGATGCTGTTGCCTCAATGCTCTATCTAGATTACTCGCGTAAAGAAGGCGAATGGCTGCCGAATAAATTTGGTGGACGTGAAAATCTCGAAGCTGTTCAACTTCTGCAAGAAGCTACCTCTACTGCTTACAAAACACATCCCGGCATCATGATGATCGCTGAAGAATCAACTGCGTGGCCAGGTGTCACAAAAGACACTTCTTCTAACGGGCTTGGCTTTGGTTTTAAATGGAATATGGGTTGGATGCATGACACTTTGCAATATCTGCAACATGATCCAATCCATCGCGTCTATCACCACAACGAAGTTACTTTCTCAATTCTCTATGCCTGGTCTGAAAACTTTATGCTTCCGCTTTCCCACGATGAAGTTGTGCACGGTAAAGGCCAGCTGGTAAATAAATTCCCTGGTGATCGTTGGCAGAAGTTAGCAACGCTGCGTGCGCTATATGGATTTATGTGGGCGCACCCAGGTAAGAAGTTGCTCTTTATGGGCTCTGAGTTCGCTCAGAATGACGAGTGGAGCGAGAGCGCTGGACTGCAGTGGTATTTAACCGAGTTTGCCGAACATAATGGAATTCAGAAAGTTGTCTGCGAGTTAAATACCATTTATAAATCACAGCCTGCGCTTTGGCAGAAAGATACAAACCCAGAAGGTTTCTCCTGGTTAGTTGGAGATGATGGCGCAAGCAATGTCGTCGCCTTTACCCGCTGGTCTGATGAAGGAAAGCCCCTTGTTTGCATAACTAACTTCTCACCGGTTCCGCATGAGAATTACCAACTTCCGCTTCCAACAGCAGGCGTTTGGCGTGAAATCCTTAATACCGATGCAGTTGCTTACGGCGGTAGCGGAATTGCGAATGACTCTTTTGCCGTAGATGTTGATACGGATTTAAGGAGAACTTTCCACGTTCCACCGCTAGCAACTGTTTGGCTAGAGCGCGTTTAATCTACTTTCAGCACCTTCGCAAAATAGGCAGTTGCAATCAACATTAATGCAGGTATTACTAGAGCAATTGCTAGAGATCCAGAAAACTCGGCAGTCCATGCAACGCAGGCTTTAAGAATAAAGACCGCCGTGTTGTTCACAACGCCCATTTGTCCAACAACCACGGCGCTAGGAAGCGATGAGCGTCGATTGCCAGCGGTATAGAAAGTTGGAGCCAGTAGCGACGAGCCACCGCCAGCGAACATGAAGGCGATGCAAGTTGCGACTAGCGCCCAGTATTTATGCTCACTTGGAATATTTACTGCAATAGCTAAGAAGATAATGAAACCCGTGCCACCTACCAAAGATAAGAATCTAACGGTGTGGTGGATGTGAAATATCTGGCTGAGGCGATTTGCGCCAAGCCGACCTGAGATCATGGCGATCATAAAGAAAATGTATGGAAGCGCAGCAAGCCCAGGGCTCACGCCAATCCGCTCTTTCGTAAAGATTGCAGACCAGTCACCAGTGGCAAATTCCAAGAACACCGCGCAAAGCAGGCCACCACTGACGAGCCAATCGATTCGAAATGATGTGAATAATGTACGAATCGGCAAATGTTCTTCACTATCCTCATTGGCTTTTACCAATACCGGATTTAACTTGTTGACCGAAATGAAAATAATTGCTGCCATGACCAGAGCAACTCCTCCAATATGAAGCGCTAAACCAACGTAACCAACAACAAGTCCAGAGAGAATGGCGGTGGTTAGAGCACCAAGGGCCCACATGCCATGCAGGCGAGCGATCGTTAACCCTTTTACGCGCTCGATGGAATTAAAGGCCTGAGCATTTACTGCAATATGATAACACGATATTCCCCAGCCTTTTATCACAAAAAAAAAAAAAAAAAGCGT
>JAIYCF010000115.1 GCA_027488165.1 Streptomycetaceae bacterium | reverse complement strand
ATCGCAGTAAAGAATTACAGGATATGGTCGACTTCATTGTTATCGATCGCCCCGACTTTCCAGGTTCGCCGAACTTGGATATCAACGCGCTCAACGTATCTGCAACTGCGGTACGCGCAGGTGAGATAGAAAACGTTTCACCGCAGGTAGCCGCTTATATAAAGGAGCACAACCTCTATGCCCGCAAGTAAAAGCGTAACCGAGCTAACTCAAGTAGCAGCTCGCGCTGCCGCTGAAAAATTTGGCACAGAGATGATCGCGATTGATCTTTCAGATCAGATGGTTCTCTCCGAAGTATTCCTAATTGTGACTGGTGCAAATATCCGCCAAGTAGATGCTATTGCAGATGAGGTTGAAGAAAAACTCCGTTTGATTGGTGAGAAGCCGGCCCGCCGCGAAGGCACCGACGAATGGGTCTTGCTCGATTACTCAGATCTAGTTGTACACATCCAAAGTAGCGAACTACGCCGTTATTACATGCTGGATCGCCTCTGGAATGATTGCCCAACAATTGAACTCGATGTCGTAAAGGAAACTGCGGCAGATGGCAGGTAAGAACAATCGCATTCTGCTCTGGCGCCATGGCCAAACAGATTGGAACGTTGTAAACCGTTTTCAGGGCCACTCTGATATCGAGTTAAACAATGTTGGAATTTATCAAGCACAGCTTGCCGCACCGATTATTGCGGGTATGGAACCAACTGCAATTTTAAGTAGCGATCTTTCGCGTGCTCGCGTTACCGCATCAAAACTTAGCGAGATCGTAAACATGGAAGTACTAGTGGATGAACGCCTTCGTGAAACTAACGGGGGACACTGGGAAGGTAAGACCGGTGCGGAAAATCGCGCGGCAGATTTAGAGAACTTCGTTCGCTGGATCGATGGCAACGATAACCCGGCAGGAACTATTTGTGAACGCCGTAGCGAAGTTGCAGCACGTGCAAGTGCCGCCATCGATGATTTTCTCGGTGATAAAGAGAATCAATTAATTGTTGTTGCAACACACGGTGGTACTGCGCGTTGCTTAATCGGTCATTATCTACATCTACCGATGGCGCATTGGGGAAAGATCGGCGGGCTTTCCAACGCGCGTTGGTCTATTTTGCAGACTAGCCCTAAGGGTTGGCACTTAGCCGAACATAACGCCGGTTCGATCCTAGAACCAGTATTCGGTGAAGAATCTGGCGCTGATGTGCCAGATCACGTGCGCTAGAGTTACCCTCTCGTACAGCACGGGGATATGGCGCAGTTGGTAGCGCGCTTCCATGGCATGGAAGAGGTCAGGGGTTCGAATCCCCTTATCTCCACACTTCAGTTAAAAGTAATTTCTCATATCTAAGGTAGGAAAAATGTCTAGCGTCACCACAATTCCACGGGGTTGGGATGTAAAGGATCTTGGCGACCTCTCTGGAAAAACATTTTTAATTACAGGCGGCACTAGCGGTATCGGTAAAGAGGCTGCGCTCGAACTTGCCCGCGCTGGAGCTCACGTAACAATTACTGCACGCAATGCGGCAAAGGGCGCTGCAGTTGTCGCCGAAATTGCCAAAGAACGCGTTGACTTTAAGTTACTCGATCTCGCTGATCTATCTTCAGTAAAGAGCTTTGCTAAAGAATTTACTAAGCCTGTTGATGTCTTGATTCTTAATGCCGGCGTTATGGCTACGCCATTTTCGCTAACCAAAGATGGTTTTGAAATGCAGATGGGCACCAATCACTTGGGCCACTTCGCACTTGCTGGCTTGCTCCACAAGCAAATTGGCACTCGCATCGTGGCCGTTTCTTCACAGATGCATCGCGCGGCTCGTGTTTCTGGAATGAGTGCGGATGATCTTCGTAATCGCGCACGCGGAATTGGTGCATATAACCCTTGGTCGGCATATGCCTTAAGTAAGTTAGCGAACCTTCTTTTCATCCATGAATTTGAACGTCGCAGTAACCGCAATAATTGGAATATCGAAGCAGTAGCTGCGCATCCAGGATATTCCGCAACTAATTTAATTTCCGGGGCATCAGTACAAGATCGCGCCGGCGCACTTGCCAATGCGCTATTTGCACAAAGCGCTGGTCGAGGCGCGCTTCCAACGCTGTGCGCCGCAACTTTCCCGGGACTTTATGGCGCCTCATATATCGGACCCGATGGATTTATGGAGATGCGTGGCAATCCAAAGCTCACCCGTGCCGCCGCAATTGCATATGACCAACAATTAGCGGCGCAATTATGGAGCGTTAGCGAAGAATTGACTGGCGTTACTTGGGGCTAAAGCCCGATAAACTTCTCAGATGACCACTCCACGCGATGAACAAACGCATGCTGCGTATGACTTCGCCTATGTACAAGAGAAGTGGCTTCCAGTTTGGGACAAGTTAGAGCCATTTAAATCAGGTCGCGCAGATGATCAGCGCCCTAAGAAATATGTCTTGGATATGTTCCCTTATCCATCCGGTGATCTACATATGGGCCATGCTGAGGCTTATGCACTTGGCGATGTAATCGCGCGTTACTGGATCCAAAAAGGTTTTAACGTCATGCACCCAATCGGTTGGGATGCCTTTGGTCTACCTGCTGAAAATGCTGCAATTACGCGTAATGAAGATCCCCGTATTTGGACTTATGAAAATATTGCAACGCAGAAAGCATCAATGCGTCGCTATGCCTGTTCTTTCGACTGGGATCGCGTCTTTAACACTTGCGATCCTGAGTACTACAAGT